>DATNBU010000008.1:300000-387227 GCA_035571835.1 Candidatus Limnocylindrales bacterium
AACCTGCGGGAAGAAACCGAAATGGCGCGCGTGCGCAGCGGTCGGTATTCCGATGCCGGACGCGGCCAGCACAGCCGCGAGCACGACAGCAAACGTCCGCGGGCCGCGGCGATGGCCAGACGATCTGCTCGCCGGCAGACGGATCGGGGTGGTGCCGGCGCGCGTCATCGCTCTCGTTAGTAGCACGCCCTGACCTCGCCCGCACTGGAGAATCGTCGCCAGCAGCTGCGCGTCGCAATCCGCGGCGAATGCCGGACGCGATTCCTGCACGCCGCCGGTATGCGGCTGCGACGCCGCTCGGCTATTGGGGCGCGTGCCAGCCTCTGCGGTGCTTTCGCTCTACTGGTTTGTTTCGCTGATTGCGCTCGGGCTGTTCTTCCCATTGTTCAGTCTCTACCTCTCGGAGAATCTCGGGCTGAGCGGAAAGGAGACCGGCCTGGTCACCGCAGCGATTCCGCTCGCCGGCCTGCTTGCGCAGCCGCTGTGGGGCGTCCTGGCCGATCGCAGCGGCTCGCGCGTGCGAATGCTCTCTCTGGTTACGGCCGGAGCATCGATCGGTTACGCGCACCTCGCATTCGAGCGCACGTTCGGGTCGGTCCTGCTCGCGACCCTGCTGCTCGCGGTGTTCTCGACGTCGGTCATGCCGATGTCGGTCTCGGTTTCGATGGCGCTGCTGCGCGAGCGCGGACGCCATGCGTTCGGGATCGTGCGCTCGGCGGGAACGCTCGGCTATCTTGTTGCGGTCGCCGGATTTCCGGCCGCGCTGCACGCGTTCGGAGCTCTCGTGCCGCCCGCAGAGTCCGCCGCGTCGCACGCGTCGGAGCCGCACCTCGGGCTCATGCTGTTTGCCGCATGCGCCGCGATGGGGACGGCGTCGCTCATTTCGCTCGCACTGCCGCGCGGCGGTGCCGTTTCGCTTCGCGCCGCGTCGGGCGATTGGCGGCTGCTGTTTGCCGGCGGTCCGTACCCTCGGCTGCTCGCCGTCACGCTCGTCACGTACGTGTTCCTGCAGGGTCCGCTCGTGATGTTTCCTCTCTATGTGCGTTCGCTCGGCGGCGGCCTCGACGTCGTCAGCCACATGTGGATCTGGATGCTCGCATTCGAGATTCCGCTGCTCGCCGGCGTGGCCGCCGCACCGTCGTGGATCGGCGCCCGCGAGCTGATCGGCATCGGAATCGCGGCCGATGCCACGCGCTGGCTGGTATGCGCGTCGGCGCACAGTCTCGATGCGATCTACTACGTGCAGGTGCTGCACGGGGTCGCGGTCGCCGGGTTCGTCGTCGGCAGCGCGCTTTACGTGGAAGCCGTCGTGCCTGGAAAGCTGCGCTCGACCGCGCAAGGGCTCGTTTACATGATCGGAGTCGGCATCGGCGGCGTCGTCTCGAGCGCGGCTGCCGGAGCGCTCGTCGACGCGTATGGTCCGCGTGCACCGGCTCTGGTCGGCGGGCTCGGAGGAGCGATGCTCGCGATCGCGCTTCCGTGGGTTCTCCCGAAAGTGTCACGCCACTCGCATGACGATCTGGTCGCGATCGAGGCGATCGACGAAAGGCCGACGGCGTGAGCGGGACAGCCAGAGCTCCGGACAAGAGGCGGGCGAGGGCTGGCTTCAACGCGGCGGTTGACGGACCTTTGCGCTTCGATCGCCCAGACATCGAATTCACCGCCAGCGTGATCTTCGGGAGGCAACGGATGGTTCAACGGTTGCACAATCTGCTCGTGCACGTCGGGATCACGCTCGCTGTGACGTGTTCAGTAGCGACTGCGACCACGTGTGGCGATCTCGACAACAACGGCAAAGTCGTCACGAGCGATGCGCTCAGGCTCCTCAAATTCTCGGTTGGCCAGTCGGTCGACCTGAGCTGTCCCGCCGGTCTCAGCTGCTGGGACACGGACAACAACGGCGTCTGCGATGCCGAAGAGGACGTGTCCGGCGACGATGCGTGCAGCGTCGAGGATTGCAAGGGACCGAAAGGCGATCCCGGGGAGCCCGCCGATGCGGAGTTGCTGAACGATCTCGACGAGCGCGTCGCCACGCTCGAATCCTCGGCAGCCGGACGTCCGCCGAGCAGCAACCTCATTCTCTATCTGGGAACTCCTGCAAGCTACGGCCAGTGTGGCTCGGCAAGCGGGCTCGCTACGATGAGCGTGGGCGGACACTCGGCGGTTCCGTTTGCCGTTCCCAGCGGGATGGTTCTGGTCCTGACCGGAGCGAGCTGGGCCGTGCCGCCGTCGCAGTATTTCTGCACCAACTTTTCCATCCCCGACGCCCCGAATCCCGCAAGATATGTTTTTTCCACCTGTCCGACGATTCTGCTGAATAGCAGTACGTATGGTGCGGGTGTCTACTCGTTTCCCCCCATCACGCTTCTTCCCGGGAAGAATATCTGTGCATCCGAAGGCGTTCGCCCGAGCGTTGCGTTCTTCGGCTATTTCGCTCCCAACGAATAGAGCTGCCGGTCGTCGAGCGGTAAGTGAGATCCGTCGTGTCATCATCCGCTCCCGCCGTCCGCGTGCTGTTCGTCTGCCTCGGCAACATCTGCCGCTCTCCGACCGCCGAAGGGGTCTTCCGACGCCTCGTCTTGGACGCCGGGCTCTCGGACCGCATCCAGTCGTGCTCGGCCGGAACCCACGCGTACCACGTGGGCGAAGGCGCCGATCCGCGCTCGGCGCGCGCCGCGAAACGGCGCGGATACGATCTTTCGTCGCATCGCGCACGGCGCGTGGCTGTGTCCGATCTCGACGAGTTCGACTACATCCTCGCGATGGATCGCGAGAACCTTGCGTATCTGAAGACGCTCGAATCGCAGGCGGGGCCGAACAAACGCGCGCAGGTCTCGGCAATGCTGTCGTTCGCGCCAGCCGTTCGCTACGACGAAGTGCCGGATCCGTACGCGCGCGGCGACGAAGGATTCGAGATCGTCCTCGACATGCTGGAGAGCGCCTGCGAAGGGCTGCTCGAAGACATTCGCAGCCGCAGGCTTCGCGCGACGGACCGCTAGCGTTTCGGACGACTACAGCGGACGCGCGGGATCGAACGTCGCCTGCATGTGTTCCATCCAAACCGCCATCAGCGGCGCTTTCGGCAAACCGAGCCCGCGCAGCGTAGCGGCCATCGGATGATCGCCGAGCACGAGATCGACTCCGGAGCGCGAGAACCCGACGCCGCGTGACGACGAGACGAAGCGCGTCGCGCACGTGCGCCCGTCCATCCGCGTGTAGGTCGTCATTTCGTTTGCGGGAAGCTCGCGGGCGCCGCCGCGAGGCATCGAGAACGTCAGAACGTGCCTGCCGCCGCTGACGAGCCGGCACGTGGCCCTTTCGCCGGCATGGTCGAACGCGATCTCCTCGATCGTCTTCGGGAATCCCCACATCGTCTCGCCGGCTTCGCGCGTGAATGCCTGATCGACCGGAAGCCAGAAGATATACGTGCTGACGCGCCCGCGCAGGAAATCGATCGCGGTGCCGAGCCACGGGATGCCGCGCGGCGCGTTCCGTTCGCGCACGAAGAGTGCGAACGACACTTCGTTGTAGTCGCCGAGGTCGTTGTCGATGTAGTCGATGCACGCAAGGCTGAAGAGCGCACGGCCGGGAAGAAGCTCGACGACGTCGAGGTCGGGGCACGGCAGCAGCGCGCGCGCTGCTGCGGCATCGACGAGGTACGTGGCCGACGCGGACGCGGCCTCGCGAACGACGACAGGGTAGGGGACGACGCGGCCCTGGATGACGGCGCCTTCGCGCTCGGTAGCGGCAGTAGCCATTGCGCTCCGCTTAAAACAGACGCCGGACGATGTGGCCAGCGAAGCTCACGGCCGAGCGCCGGCGCGTCTCGCCGGGATCCTCACGCAGCGGCGAGTCGGCGCGCCGTCACGATGCTTACGCGGTCGCGCGCTGGCGCCGCTCCGCCGGCGAACGTCCGGTCCAGCGCTTGAATGCACGCGAGAACGAAGAGAGGTCCGAGAACCCGAGCATGTAGCTGATCTCGGTCACCGGAATGCTGCGGTCGTCGACGTACTGCTCGGCGAGCTCGCGGCGCACCGCGGCCAGCAGCTCCTTGAAGCTCGTGTGCAGCGACGCGAGGCGCCGCTGCAGCGACCGCGGGCTCATCGAGACCACTTTCGCGATGCTGTCTTCGGACGGCGTACCCGACGGAAGCTCGTCGACCATCGCCATCTTCACGCGCGAGACCAGATCGTCCTGGCGCAGGCTCTGGACCATCTGGTCGAGCACGTGGTCGTTGCTGCGCGCGAGCTCGCGGTTGGACGCGAGGAACGGCCGATCGGCGTCGCTGCTTCGAAACGAGATCCTCCATTCGGGCGCACCGTAGACGACCCGTGCGCGCAGCGCCTCGCTCACCCGGCTGCCGCCTTCCGGTTTCGGATACGTGAACGCGACCTCGAGCGGATCGAGCGGGCCGCTGATCGCGCTCCGCAGCAGGTCGATCAGAATCGCGCTGCGGCCGCTTTCGAGAACGCGAACGGCGCGCGGATCCACTTTGAGCGGCGTGCAGAGGAGATCGATCCGGGTGCTCTTTTTGTCGAGGCGGATCTTGAGCGCCGTGTTGACGACGGTGTGGTAGCGGGCGAACCGCTGCAGCGCTGTCGCGAGATCTGCGCTGGCGAGAACGACGACCGCGAGCCCGTGAAAATCTGTCGGCCGGTACCAGTTGACCGCGTCCAGTCCGAGATCCGCGTCGCCGGTGATCTCGACGGCTCGCGCCCACGCGGCCGCGACACGATCGAAAGGAAAGCGTGCGCGCGGCTGCTCGACGAGCGCCGGATTCAGACCGGCGCTGCGAAGCACCTCGCCGGCATCGATCCCCCGATCCTCGAGCGCGCGCGAAAGGAGCCGGATTTCCGAAGCGAGGAACGTGCCGATCATCACATCAAAACCCTACATCAAATCCCTGCCGGACGTCGCTTAGAGAGGATGGCGGCGCGGATCAAGCGTTTGGCGTCCGGGGTCAAGCAGGAAAGGCAGCCGGTTCGTAGAGTCCGCATGTGACGTTCGCTTTCGAACGCTCCGCGGTGACCGGGAAACAGGGGCCGGCTCATCGACGCGAAAACTCCCGGACCAGGAGACTCTGCGATGACGGGCTGCAACGAAGATCTGTCGCTGAAGACCATCGACCTCGATTGCGATACCAGGGCATGGGCTCCCGAGTTCAAGCTGATGCTTGCGGTGATGGAGGATGCGCTGGTGACGTTTCAATACGGACTTCGCTCGGCCAATCCGCTGCGGCGCCGGCGGGGATTCGAAGTCGAGAGCTGGGTTGCGAGCACGGACTCCGACTCGCCGTTCTCGTTCGAGAACATCTGCACGACGCTGTGTCTGGATCCCCAGTACATCCGCGAGGGGCTGCTGCGGATGAAACGCAGCGCGTACGCCGAGCGATGCCGCATCCGGCGCATCCGTCTGCGCAGGCAGCCGGCCGAAGGCCAGCGAAGGCGCAGCGGAACGATTGCGAACGACGCCAACGAATCGCGCCGGTACGGACCGCGCACGGAGCAGGGCGCGAAGTCGGGCGGCTAGAAATAGCCGCCTTCGGTCGAGTCGGCGACTTTCTTCGGAGGTGTCCGCGCGCGGATGTTCTTGCCGGTGAGCATGTCCTTGTATCCCATGCCCGGGCCGATCATCGGGTAGACGTGCTCGCGCTGGTCGACCATGACTTCGAGCAGCGCGGGACCGTCGAACGAAATGAAGTCGGCGAGCGCCGCCGCAAGATCCGCGCGCGCCACCACGCGGCGCGCGAAGCCGAATCCGTCGGCCTCGGCGGCCTTGACGAAGTCCTTCTTGTGAAGCGTCTTGTCCGAGCCCGAGTAGCGGTTCGCGTAGAACAGGTCCTGCCACTGGCGAACCATGCCGTCGCCGAGATTGTTGAGCAGCAGCACCTTGACCGGAATGTCGTAGTTGGTCAGCGTTTCGAGGTCGCCGAGGTTCATACGGATGCTGCCGTCGCCGTCGACGTCGATGACGAGTCGGCCGGGATTGGCGAGCTGCGCGCCGATCGCCGCGGGCAGGCCGAACCCCATCGTTCCCATGCTTCCCGACGTCAGCCAGTCGCGCGGGTTCTTGAAATCGAGGTACTGCGCAGCCCACATCTGGTGCTGGCCGACGCCGGTCGCCACGATGGCTTCGCCCTTGGTAATGCGGTTCATCTCGATCAGCACTTCTTCCTGCTGGATCGCCTCGGCGTCGTGGTTGTAGTCGAGCGGATGCTCCTTGCGCAGCTTCGCGACGTGCTCTCGCCACGCCGAGAAATCCTTGCGGAATGCCTTTCCGGCCTCGAGCAGCTCGGCGAGGCCGCGCTTGGCGTCGACCACGCACGACCAGTCGACGCCCTTGACCTTGCCGATCTCGGACGCGTCGACGTCGAGGTGCGCGATGCGCGCGCCCGGCGCGAATTCCTTGACCTTGCCGGCCACGCGATCGTCGAAGCGCGCGCCGACGGCGAACAGGAAGTCGCAGTCTTCGACGGCGTAGTTCGCGTACGCGGTGCCGTGCATGCCGAGCATGTGCAGCGCCAGCTCCGACGTCGTCTCGATCGATCCGATGCCCATCAGCGTCGTCACGACCGGTATCCCGAAGCGCTCGGCGAAGCGGCGCAGTTCCGGGGAGGCTTCGGCGTTCGGCACGCCGCCGCCGACATACAGCAGCGGGCGCTCCGAGCGCGAGAGCATTTCGAAGAACGATTTGGCCGCCTGCGCATCGACGTGATGGCGCGCCTGCTCGCTGCGGCGCTCATCGTAGCCGCGCAGCTTGAGCAGGCCCGAGCCGCGGAACGCGCCTTGCGTGAGCTGCACGTCGCGCGGGATGTCGACGACCACCGGACCGGGACGGCCGCTGCGCGCGATATCGAATGCGCTGCGCATCGTCTCTTCGATCTTGGTTTCATCGGTCAGCAGGAACACGTGCTTGGCGCACGGCGACATGATGTTGAAGACCGGCGCTTCCTGGAACGCGTCGGTGCCGATGGCCGCGCGCGGCACCTGGCCGCAGATGAGCACCATCGGAATCGAATCGGCCTGGCAGTCGCGCACCGGCGTGACGGTGTTGGTGGCGCCGGGGCCGGACGTGACGAGCGCGACGCCGACGCGGCCGCTGGAGCGCGAGTATCCGGCCGCCATGAATCCTGCGCCCTGCTCGGTGGCGGGCACCAGCAGATTGATCCGGCGCGACGGGTTCGACTCGTTGTAGCGGAAGACCGCGTCGTAGGTCGGCAGGATCGCGCCGCCGCTGTAGCCGAAGATCGTATCGACGCCTTCGTCCGCAAGGACCTGTACGACCGCGTCGGCTCCTGTCATCACGGTGCCGGCCATCGGGTGTTTGGCCGGGGCGAGTCCCAGGTGTGCGGCGGAGGAGGTCTTGCGGGTGGTCATCGTGTCTTCCCGTTGGGTCCGACAGGCCCGGCAGGCCCGGCGGCCTGTTGGTCGTCGAATGAATTTCGCGTGCCGTGGCGGCGCGCGAGCTGGCCACTATGGCTGAGTCGGTCCGGTTTTCCTACGTCCCGAGGGTGGTTCGCAACCGCTCTCTCCGCCCTGCAGACCCCGACCATCGGTAGATCGAGCCGGGCCAGGATCGCGGCGGTCAGGCCGTGCGACCAGACGCCATCCGGCGGGCATGCTCCTTCTCGATGCAGCGATCCATCACGACGAGCAGGCCGGCCGCACGAGCTCGCTCGGCGGCGGCTTCGTCGATGACGCCTTCCTGAAGCCACACGGCGCGCGCGCCGATCGCGATCGCTTCGTCGACGACGGCGCCTGCCTCCTCGGACCGGCGGAACACGTCGACGACGTCGACCGGCCCGTCGACCGTGCCGAGATCAGGCTTGCACGCCATGCCGAAAACCTCTTTCAGCATGGGGTTTACGAACGAAATCCTGAACCCATGCTTGAGGAGATAGGACGCGACCTCATTGGACGGTCGCGCGGGGTTGTCCGAGATCCCGACGACGGCAATGTGCTGCATCGTCGAAAGGATCTCGTCGATCTCGCGCTCCGGCTCCGTCATCGCGATGCGACCATCGGACGTTCGGACGAACGCATCAAGCGGCAGAGCTGCCGTGAATCTCGATGGTTTCACGACCATGACGCGTTGCATTAGAGCGGGGCCGCGTTACTCTCCGACGGCAGCGCGCGGCGCACGCCGCCGCCTGGGGGCAATCGCGGAGGTCTGGAAGAGGTGAGGTGGCATGGACATCAGGCAGGAAATTCGAAAGCTCGTGCCGGCCGGGGCGCTTGGACTGTTCGGCATCGAGCGCACGAGCGCCGAGCCTCTCGGTGATGCGGACCTGACCGTCCTTTTCACCGACATCGAAGACTACACCGGTCTTACCGATCGGCTCGGCGACCGCGCCGCCCGCGAGCTGGTCCTGGTCCACGACCGCATCGTCCGCGCGGCGCTGGCCGACACCGGCGGCCGCGAGATCAAGCATACCGGCGACGGGATCATGGCGTGCTTCGCGTCGGCGTCGCGCGCGATCGAATCGGCGCTGTCGATCCAGGCGACCTCGCACGCGTGGACACTGACGAGCGCTCAGCCGGCTCCGCTGCGGATTGCCGTAGGCATGAACGCCGGCGCACCGATCGTCGATGGCGGCGATCTGTTCGGAACCGTCGTCAACGTTGCAGCCCGCATCACTGATTGCGCTGCGGGAGGCCAGGTTCTGGTCTCGGACGTCGTCCGCCTTCTGGCGGCGGGAAAAGGCTTCCAGTTCCGTCATCACGGAACTCGCTGCCTCGACGGAATGGCGGAAGAGGTTCCGCTATACGAAGTCGTCTGGCAGGAAGACGCCCGGTCTGCAGACGCAAGCGACGAGCGCGCACGCACGGCCGCCGCCTGACAAATATCAAAGAGTATCCGCTGCCTGACGGTCAAAGCGGGATGGCTGCATCAGTCGGCGCGGCGAGGCGCTCGCGCGAGCGGCACGCCGCCGAGAATCACCTGCTGAATACGGCCGAGATCGGCGATGTTCGCGGTCGGATCGCCGGCGACCAGCACGAGGTCGGCCCTCCTGCCAACGGCGATCTCGCCGAACTCCGGAGTTTCACCGGCAAGAAAACGGGCATTGTCCCACGTCGCGGAGCGCAGTGCTTCGGCAGGCGTCATTCCCGCATCGACGAGCTTCGCCAGCTCGAGATGAAGGCCGGCACCCGCGATGATGCCGGGGTTGAGCGAATCGCTGCCCGCCAGCACGGTGATGCCGGCCGCGCGCAGCCTTGCCACGTTGCGCCTGCGCGCTTCGTGCGCGGCGCCGGCCGCCGCAACGAACGCGACGCTGTCTTCGTCGCGAAGAGGCGCAGTCGTCAGCAGTCGATCGATCAACTCTGCGGATGCGACCTCGCGCTCGATCGGCAGGAAATCTCCGCGTGACTTTCGCGGGCTGCCTGCGATGTCCCAGCCGGCCAGCGTCGCGATTACCGGCACGTGCCTCGCGGCGATGGCCGAGATCACCTGATCCGTAAGCTCGTCGCGCCACGGCGAATGAGCCAGCGCATCGACGCCGGCTTCGACAGCGAGGCCCGCTTCGGCCGAGCTTCCGACGTGCGCAATCGAACGGACGCCGGCCTCATGACCTGCGGTGACGATCGCCCTCATCGTCTCCAGCGAAAGGCATGGCACGACGCCGCGCGCCTCGGCATCGATCGTGATCTTGAGGATCTCCGGATGCTGCGGCGCAAGCTCGGCGACCGCGCGGCGCGCCGCGGCCGCATCGTCGACCTCGCGCGTTGCTCGCGGCAGCACGTACCAGCCGAGGTACCAGGGGAGCCACGCGCGCAGCACGTTGGCCGGATGTCCGCCGCTTGCGGTAAACACCGGACCCGCGGCGTAGACGCGCGGGCCGAGCATGCTGCCCGACGCAACGGCGTCTCGCTCGGCGAATACGGCCGGGGTCAGGTTTCCGAGGTCGAGAACGGTGGTGACGCCGGCATAAAGGAATGCTGCGAGATTTCCTTCGACGTCGGGCAGCAAGCCCGTCGCACCCGGCGGATTGGATGACGAAGCCGTGTGCGTGTGGACATCGACCAGGCCGGGCAGCAGTACGCCGCCGGATCCGTCGATCTCTCGCGCCTGCCCTGTCTCGATGCCGGTCTCCGCGATTCTGGCGATGCGGCCGCCTTCGACCAGTACATCGACAGGCCCGGCAGCGAGCGACGCCCGCGGCGCATCGAAGATGCGAACGTGGCGAATGACGAGTGAGGCGGGCGGCGGCGACGGCCGCGCCATCAGCGCTTCGCCGCCGCCGCATCCGCACAGGACGACCAGGGCCACGGCTGCGGGTCGAAGCTGCATGCGCGCGTGTAGCACCCCGGCCGCCGCCATTCCAAGCCGGTGCGGAGATCGAGCCTTGCCATGGCTCGCGCAATCGCGGCAATGTGCGCGCCGCATGACGATTCGTTTTCTGGTTACGCTTTTCACACTGTCATCGATGTTCGCCTCCAGCCTCGCAGGTGCTGCGATGGTCCCGTCCGGCGCGTCCATCCCACTCAGCGGCGAGAACGGCTCCGAGTCGCCCTCTGTCGCCGAGTCGCCGAGTGGTTTCGTCGTGGTCTGGAACGACACTGGGGGCCAGTCGCGAATTCGCGCACGCAGGCTCGATGCGACCGGATCTCCTTCCGCTCCCGCAGTTGCGGTCGACGCGGGCGCGCTCGCGCACAACACGCTTGCCGACGTGACGCGTGCCGGGGACGGTTTCATCGTCGTATGGCGGCAGGATCTCGAAGGCGACGACGAAGCGTCGCGCGTGACGGGTCGCTTCCTGGATGCAGCCGGCAATCCTGTCGGTGGCGAATTTCGCATCGACGAGCCGCATGCGGCTCCGGCCGGTCATTTCTACGCAGGCGCTCCCGCGGTGGCAGCCGATGCCAATGGCTTCGTCGTCGCATGGGCGCAAGGCACGACGCAGACGATTGGAAACGTCACGTACTACGACTCGACGATCTATGGCCGGCATTTCTCACTCGACGGCGTTCCCACCACCGGCGAGCTCCTGCTCGCTGGTGGTGGTCCGGCGCCGGCCATTGATGCGGACATCGACCGCACCGCGGCCGGATTCGTGCTGTCGTGGGTACGAGCCATCTCGGATCATTTCGGGTCGGTTTACGTGCGCGCACTCACGTCGGCAGGACAGCTCGCGGACAATTCCGAGGTCCTGGCCTACGACGGCGGTGCAGTGGACGCCGAGCTTGCTGCCGGCGGACAGGCCGTGCACGTGCTGTGGACCTCGGAGTACTACACCGACGTGTACACTTCGGAAGTTCGCGCGCGCAAAATCGACGAGACTTCGACTCGCTCGTTTCTCGTCAGCGCAAGCGCACCGAAAAACGAAGGGCTCGCGGCCGGCGCAAACGGACTTGCGGCCGTGACAATCGGCGGAGACAGGCTGGCCGCAGCGTGGACGACCGCTCTCGGCGATACTCCGGCAGAGATCGTCGTTCGGGAGTTCAGCGGCGACGGCGATGCGCTCGGGCCGGTCGTGCAGCTGAGCCACGACGGGCCGGTGCGCCATCCCGCCATCGCAGCAATCGATCCGCGTCGTGTACTGGTCGTCTGGCAGACCGGCGCCGGAGCAATCGCATCGAGATTGCTCCGGATTCGCGCACCGGAATGCGGAGACGCAGACGAGAACGGCGTAACGACGACGAACGACGCGCTCGCGGCGCTTCGCGCGAGTGTACAACTCCAGCCCTGTGCACCGTGTGTCTGCGACGCCGACGGCTCCGGCGCGCATACGGCTCACGACGCGCTCGTCGTACTGCAGTCTGCGCTCGATCTGCCGGTCACGCTCCATTGCCCGATCTGTTCCGAAGGCCCCGGGGATCCGCTGCGGCTGGTTGCATCCCCGACGTGCGCCGCGACGCACGTCCGCGTTCCACGATCGTCGCTGCCGGGGGATCTTTCGCTTCTCTCGTGTAGTCTCGACGGGGCAGTCACCGACTCCGGCTGCAACGCAACGCTTCAGATCGACGAGGCCGGCATGGTCGTCGACGTACGGGCGACGGAATCCGGTGCGTACGGCTGCAACCTCGACGCTCCGCTTCTGCGTTGTCACGCCCGTCCGGCGGATCTCGACGCAATCGCAAACACTGCGGTTGTTGGATGCGGCTGCAGCTGCGCCGAGCAGTGCGACACGCACCCGAAGCTCTGTGCCGGACAGTCCGCAGATCCGTCGTGCTCGTCTGCGCCGGCACGTCCCGTCCCGCCATCCGGCAGCGCAACCGCGCAGCGTACCGTCACGACGACTGCAGCCCGAAGGGCCGTTGCCTTCACGAGCACGACGCAGTTCGTTTCGACGTCGAGCGTGACGTCGTTCTGCGGGACCTGCTGCAATCTGGACGAGCTCGGCAGCGTGGAGATCGCCGAAGCTTCGCCGGTGCCGGTGACCGAGATGATCCTTCGCGTCGAGGGCGATGCGGGCGCGAGTGAGTGCTCGGAATGCTATGCGGCTTCGACGAACGCGCGCGGGATCTTCCTGGGCAGCGACGGCGATTCGCATTCGAAAATCTGCGTGATCGACTACACCGGGATCGACGTGGGAAAGCTCGGAACATGCGAAGGCTACGGCAGTCTCGCGCCCGGCCCGGCCCAGGTCCTTCGCGCGAGCGGACTCAACTTCGAGCCGCTCGATGAGTTTCCCACGGTGAACGTGACCGTGCCGGCGTCGAACGGAAATTGAAACGATCGCACGAGCCGCACCCATGCCCGGGGCTGCTTCCGATCGCCCGTCGCATCAAGAAAAGTTGAGGTCGTCGCGGGCGGAACAGTTGCGCATCGCCTCCATCGGAGCGTCCGCTCGGTTCCGCTTTACCCGATCCTGTGACAGGAGAAGGCAGCCTTTTTGAGGAGCAGCCCTTTTGGAACAGGACGCGCCGCGTACGGTCCACCGCAGTGATTACAAGCCACCCGACTATCTGATCGACGACGTCGAGCTCCGCTTCGAGCTCGGCGAGGAAGAGACGACGGTCCGGTCCACGCTGTCGCTACGCCGCAATCCGGAGCGTCCCGATGCGTCGAGCGACCTCGTGCTCGACGGCGAGGGCCTCGAGCTGCGCCTGCTGTCGATCGAAGGACGCGAGCTGGTGCCCGGCGACTACGAAGTCGACGAACGCAGCCTTCGCATTCCAGGCGTGCCCGAGCGCTTCACGCTCGTCAGCGAAGTCGCCGTCCACCCCGAGAAAAACACGGCGCTCGAAGGCCTCTACCGGTCGCGCTCGATGTTCTGCACGCAGTGCGAGGCCGAAGGCTTCCGCCGCATCACGTACTACCTCGATCGCCCCGACGTGCTCGCCCGGTTCACGACCACGATCGTCGCCGACGCCGAGCGCTATCCGGTGCTGCTGTCGAACGGCAATCCCGACGGCCACGGGGACGCCGGAAACGGACGCGCGTGGGCGCGCTGGCGCGACCCGTTCCCGAAGCCGTCGTACCTGTTCGCGCTGGTGGCCGGCAAGCTCATCTCGCTCGAAGACTCGTTCACGACGATGAGCGGCCGCACGGTTCCGCTGCGGATCTTCGTCGAGCCCCAGAATGCCGACAAGTGCTCGCACGCGATGCGATCCCTGCAGCATTCGATGGAGTGGGACGAGAAGGTCTACGGGCGCGAGTACGACCTCGACGTGTTCTCGATCGTCGCAGTGGACGACTTCAACATGGGGGCGATGGAGAACAAGGGCCTCAACATCTTCAACTCGAAGTACGTCCTGGCGCGGCCCGACACGGCCACCGATGATGACTATGCCGCGATCGAAGGCGTGGTGGCCCACGAATATTTTCACAACTGGACCGGTAACCGCGTCACGTGCCGCGACTGGTTCCAGCTGAGCCTCAAAGAAGGCCTGACGGTGTTTCGCGACCAGGAGTTCTCCGGCGATCGCAGCTCGCGGGCGGTGCGCCGCATCGGCGATGTCCAGCTGCTGCGCATCTACCAGTTCGCCGAAGATTCCGGGCCCATGGCCCATCCCGTGCGGCCCGACTCGTACATCGAGATCAACAACTTCTATACGACGACCGTCTACAACAAGGGCGCCGAAGTCGTCCGCATGATGCACACGCTGCTCGGACCGGAGCGTTTCCGCGCAGGCACCGATCTCTATTTCGAACGGCACGACGGCCAGGCGGTCACGTGCGACGACTTCGTCCGTGCAATGGAAGACGCGTCCGGGATCGACCTGACACAGTTCCGCCTGTGGTACTCGCAGGCCGGAACTCCGGTGCTCCGCGTCAAGCGAACCTTCGACGCAAAGAAACGCACGTTCACGCTCGAGATCGAGCAGCAGTGCCCGCCGACTCCCGCGCAGAAAGACAAGCTGCCGATGCACATTCCGGTCTCGATGGCATTGCTTGGTCCGGATGGAAAAGAGATGCCGATGCGCCTTGCCGGCGAGCCGGTGCCGTTCGAAGGGCCGACGCGCGTGCTCGAGGTTCGCCGGGCGCGCGAGAAGTTCCGTTTCTGCGACGTCGACGTCGAGCCGGTTCCGTCGCTGTTGCGTGGCTTCTCCGCGCCGGTGCGGATCGAAGGCGCGTGGAGCGACGCGGACCTTGCGTTTCTCGCGGCCAACGACGGCGATGCGTTCAACCGCTGGGAAGCCGGCCAGCAGCTCGCGCTCCGGCGCATGCTCGAGCTCGTCGAGCGCCGGCGCGAAGGGCAGCCGCTCGAGCTGCCGGCGGACCTGCTGGTGGCGTTCCGCAATACGCTCGCATCGCACGAGCTCGACGACGCGTTTCTTGCCCGCGCCCTCGTGCTGCCGACCGAATCGTACGTCGCCGACCAGATGAAGGAGGTCGACGTCGACGGCATTCACGAGGTGCGCAGCTTCCTGCGGCAGAAGCTTGCGGAGGCGTGTCGCAGCGAGCTCGAGGAGCGCTTTCGCGAATGCCGCAGCGGAGAGTCGACGATGCTCGACTCGGTCGCAGTCGGGCGGCGCGCGCTGGCCGGCGTGTGCCTCGCATATCTGTCGCGGCTCGGCGAGCGCTCGTGCGAGATCCTGGTCTTCGAACAGTTCGCGATCGCCGACAACATGACCGAGTCGATCCTTGCGCTCGCCGTGCTTTCGCACCTCGACTGCCAGGAACGGCGCTGGGCGCTCGACGAATTCTATGCGCGCTGGAAGCACGACCCGCTGGTGGTCGACAAATGGCTCGGCGTGCAGGCGACGTCCGAGCTGCCGGGCACGCTCGCCGAGGTCGAGCGCCTGATGCAGCACGAAGCGTTCGACATCCGCAATCCGAACAAGGTGCGCTCGCTCGTCGGCGCGTTCTGCAGCGCCAACGCAGTGCGCTTCCACGATGCGTCGGGCGCAGGCTACCGTTTCCTTGCCGACAACGTGCTGAGGCTCGATCCGCTCAATCCGCAGGTTGCCGCACGCATGGCGGGCATCTTCAGCCGCTGGCGCCGCTACGACGAAGCGCGCCGCGACATGCAGAACTGCGAGCTCAAGCGCATCGTCGCCGAGCCGGGCCTGTCGCGCGACGTGTTCGAAGTCGTCACCAAGAGTCTGTCGTGACTGCCTCGGATTCCGGTGATTCGACGCGGCTGACCAGCACCGAGCGCAAATACCTCCGCGGCGTGGCGCATCCGCTCAAGCCGGTCGTGCACGTCGGCAAAGGTGGTCTTACGGAAACCGTGCTGGCCGCCACGCGCCGCGCGCTCGAAGATCACGAGCTGATCAAGGTGAAGATCGGCGCCGATCGCGACGAGCGTGCGCGTATCGCCGCCGAGCTCGAAAAGGGATGCGATGCCGAGCTCGCCGGTGCGGTCGGCACGATTGCGATCCTGTACCGCCGCCAGCCGGATCCGGAGCGCCGGCGAATCACGTTTCCGTCGAAAACGGACTCGCCGCCGCCGGCCGGCGGCGGCGAGAACTGACCTCAGCGCCCCGGAATGTACTTCTTCACTTCGAGCCGGCCGATCTGGTCGGTGTGCACTTCGTCGGGACCGTCGGCGAATCTCAGCGTTCGCTGTCCGGCCCACGCGCGCGCGAGGAACGTGTCCTGGCAGACGCCCATGCCGCCGTGCACCTGCATCGCGCGGTCGATCACGCGCAGCGCCATGTTGGGCGCGATGACCTTGATCATCGCGATTTCGGCGCGCGCGGCCTTGTTGCCGACCGTGTCCATCATGTAGGCAGCCTTGAGCGTCAGCAGCCGTGCCTGCTCGATCTCCATGCGTGACTGCGCGATGTGGTGGCGCGTCACGCCCATCTCGGCCAGCCGCTGTCCGAACGCGACGCGCTCGATCGAACGCTTGCACATCAGCGCGAGCGCACGCTCGGCCATGCCGATGGTTCGCATGCAGTGGTGGATGCGGCCCGGTCCGAGCCGACCCTGCGCGATCTCGAATCCGCGGCCTTCGCCGAGCAGCAGGCTCGAGGCCGGCACGCGCACGTCCTTGAACTCGACTTCGGCGTGCCCGTGCGGCGCGTCGTCGTAGCCGAACACCGAAAGCATGCGCTTGATCGTGATTCCGGGCGTATCCAGCGGAATAAGGATCATCGACTGCTGCAGGTACTTGTGGGCATCCGGATCGGTCTTGCCCATGAAGATCGCGATCTTGCAGCGCGGATCGCCGGCTCCGGACGTCCACCACTTGGTGCCGTTGATGACGTACTCGTCGCCGTCGCGGCGGATGCTCGACTGGATGTTGGTCGCGTCCGACGACGCGACGGCCGGCTCGGTCATCGCGAATGCGGAACGGATCTCGCCGGCGAGCAGCGGCTCCAGCCACTGCTTGCGCTGCTCGGGACTGCCGTAACGCACCAGCACTTCCATGTTGCCGGTATCGGGCGCCGAGCAGTTGAAGACCTCGGACGCGATGAACGAGGTTCCCATGATCTCGCAGAGCGGAGCGTACTCGAGGTTGGTCAGGCCCGCTCCGTACTCGCTCTCCGGCAGGAAGAGGTTCCACAGGCCGGCGGCCTTTGCTTTCGGCTTGAGCTCTTCGACGAGAGGGATCGGTTTCCAGCGGGTCGGACCGGCATCGATCTGTTCGCCGACGGATTCCTCGTTGGGGTAGATGTGCTCGTCCATGAAGGCCTGAAGGCGGGCCATCAGGTCCTTGGTCTTTGCGCTGTAGTCGAAATGCATCGGGGCGGAACTCCTTCGGCGGCGAACTTCTCGAACGCCGGCACGTCTGGCCGGCCGACAGAAACGAACGATCGGCTTTTCGGATTGCGCCGCAATGTTGCAAGGCAGTGTGCGGATGACAAACGCCACGGGTTCGTGCGGATCGGCTTCTCAAGCGACGCCGGTGCGGATATGCTCCGGCGTCGGAATGGATCGCCATCAGGTTTCGCTCGGACTGCTTTTTCTCCGCATCCTCGGCGGCGGACTCCTGATCCATGGCCGTGCCTGGGCATGGAGCGAGCTCATTCATGCGAATCGGCCCCTGTTCCAGGATTTTTTCGGCGTCGGCGGTGAGTTCACGTGGATCCTGACGGTGTTCTCGGAGTTTGTCTGCACCCTGCTCGTGATGCTCGGCATCTTCACGCGCTTCACGGCGGTTCCTCCTCTGGTCGTCATGCTGGTGATGGCCCTGGCGATGCCGAGCGGTACGGCCTGGTCGGTGCGCGAGACGTATCTGCTGTACGCGCTTCCGTTTTTCGTGCTGACGTTCACGGGGCCCGGCGAGTATTCGGTGGATGGCCGCATGGCAGAATGGGCCAATCCCCGCTGACCCGGCCGCTCAGAGCTTCCTTTTCCGGATCCTGCCGATGAGTGAAAAGCTGCTGCGCGGCGCGATCGCGATCGTGTCGGCGACGATCTTCGGGTTCCTGCTCTGGCTCATTTACGTGCATCCGGCGATGGCGCGGGGAACGGGCGCAGCTTCCCCGCTGCCGCTCGCGAACGCCGTGTTCAATTTTCTGTGCGCGCTCTGCCTCGTCGCCGGCTACCGGGCGATCCGTGCGGGTCGGCGAAACCGGCACATCGCGTTCATGCTCGCGGCCGTCGTCTGCTCGTCGCTGTTTCTCGCGGGCTACATCACGCACCACTACATTGCCGGCGATACTCCGTTTCGCGGACAGGGCTTCGTCCGGCCGGTTTACTTCGCGATCCTGATCTCGCACGTGCTGGTCACGACGATCACGCTGCCGATGATCCTGCTGACGCTCGCCCACGCGGTGTCGGGCCGGTTCATCGACCACAAGCGCCTGGCGCGCCGCACGCTGCCTCTCTGGCTGTACGTGTCGGCGACCGGTGTGCTCGTATTCGTCTTCCTGCGCTGGTGGGCATGAGCCGGGGAGTATCGGCAATGCCGGCGACGCGCGGGCAAAGAAAAAAGCGCCGCAGGGTTGGCGCGGAGCGGGAACTGCACTCGTGGAGCAGATAGAAGGAATGCGGGAGAGGGTGCGGATCGAAGGAAACGCGGGGCGGATGACGAGCACGATCAGACACACGGGCGGGAGGAAGGCGGGGATCCTGCGCGGATGCAGGCCGCATTCGCGGCTGCTGCTCGCGCTGGTTCTCGGCGCCGCGCTGCCGCTTGCGCGAGCGAACGACACCGCGGCGAGCGACCTGCGCGTGACCCGGCTCGAAGACCGCGGTCCCGGAACGCTGCGCGAGGCGATCGAAAAGGCCGCTTCCGGCGACGTTATCCGCATCGAAGTGGCCGGCGTGATCCGGCTGACGACCGGCGAGCTGCAGCTTCCGCGCGCCGTCACGATCGAAGGGCCGGGCGCCGCGGTGACGTCCATCTCCGGCGAAGACACGTCGCGGGTGTTCAACCTTCCGGTCCACGAGCCTGCGCCGAAGGTGCGCATCGCCGGTCTTCGCCTGATGAAGGGCCGCAGCGACGAGCGCGGCGGCGCGATCGTCAACTCGGCCGATCTCGAGCTCGAGAACGTGACGGTCGAAAGCAGCGTCGGCGACCTCGCGGGCGGCATCTACAACACCGGCCGTCTCGTCGTGCGCAACAGCACGATCGCGAGGAACCGCGGATCGCTGGCCGGCGGCCTGTACAACTCCGGCGAGGCCACGCTCGAGAACGTCACGATCAGCGGCAACCTAGGAGACCTGAGCGGCGGCGGCATCTACAACGCGACCGAAGGTAACGCGGCCAAAAAGCGTGTCGCGAAGATCGAGATCTCGAGCTCGACGATCACCGACAACCGCGTCGGCGCCGACGCAGCCGGAATCTTCAACCTCGGCGGCGAGGTCCGCATCCGCAACACGATCCTTGCCGAGAACAAGAAGGGCGGGAACTGCATCGGCGCGCTGATCTCGCTCGGCCACAACATCGACGACGACGGATCGTGCCGGCTTGCGTCGCCCGGAGACATCCGTCCGAGCCACGAAATCGGTCTCGGCCGCCTGCAGATCAACGGCGGCGGCACGCCGACCCACGCGCTGATCGTCGGCAGCCCGGCCATCGACGCGGGCGACAACGCCTCGTGCCCGAAGCTCGACCAGCGCGGCCTCGCGCGCGACGTCGACGGCGACGGCAACGGAGTGGCGCTGTGCGACATCGGCGCGTTCGAAGCGCTGCTGACCTGGTGCGGCAACGGCGAGCTTCAGCCCGGCGAAGAGTGCGACGACGGCAACAGCATCTCGGGCGACGGCTGCGACCGCGGATGCCGGAGTGAGGTCTGCGGCAACGGCGTGGTGCAGAGCGGCGAGGAATGCGACGACGGCAACGTGGTCGGCGGCGACGGCTGCGATCCGGTCTGCCTGCGCGAGATCTGCGGCAACGGCGTGCTGCAGGGCGGCGAGGAGTGCGACGACGGCAACCTCGAAGTCGGCGACGGCTGCGATGCAAAGTGTCACCGCGAGCCTTGCGGCGACGGCGTGGTCGGAAGCGGCGAGCAGTGCGACGATCACAACCTGCTCGACGGCGACGGCTGCGACGCGAGCTGCCGCAAGGAAGAGTGCGGCAACGGCACCGTGCAGGCCAACGAGGAATGCGACGACGGCAACGCGCGTTCCGGCGACGGCTGCGACCCGAAGTGCCGGCGCGAGAACTGCGGCAACGGCGTCATCCAGGGCAACGAGGAGTGCGACGACGGCAACACCGCGGCCAACGATGGCTGCGATTCGAAATGCCGCCGCGAACGCTGCGGCGACGGCAAGCGGCACCCGGGCGAAGACTGCGACGACGGCAACACCAACGGCGGCGACGGCTGCGATCCGAGCTGCAAGCGCGAGACCTGCGGCAACGGCATCGTGCAGGCAAAAGAAGAGTGCGACGACGGCAACTCGCTGACCGGCGACGGCTGCGATCCGAAATGCCGCCGCGAAGCGTGCGGCAACAAGATCGTGCAGCACGGAGAAGACTGCGACGACGGCAATACCACGGCCGGTGACGGCTGTGACGCCGCCTGCCACAAGGAAACCTGCGGCAACGGCATCGCGCAGGCGGGCGAAGACTGCGACGACGGCAACGCCACCGCCGGTGACGGCTGCGATCCGGCCTGTCGCAAAGAAGTCTGCGGCAACGGCATCCTCCAGAAAGGCGAGCAGTGCGACGACGGCAACACGGCCGCCGGCGATTCGTGCGATGCCGCCTGCATCCGGGAGGTCTGCGGCAACGGCGTGCTGCAGGCGGGCGAGGGATGCGACGACGGCAACCACGTCGATCACGACGGCTGCGATTCCAAGTGCAAGACCGAAGCCTGTGGCAACGGGCGAATCGACAGCGGCGAGGAATGCGACGACGGCGGCGCCGCCGACGGCGACGGCTGCAATCACGAATGCGCGCTCGAGCGCTGCGGCGATGCGATCGTCAACAACTCCGGAAAGGAGCAGTGCGACGACGGCAATCTCGTCTCGGGTGACGGCTGCGATCACAACTGCGCGCTCGAACGCTGCGGAGACAGCCTCGTCAACAATGCCGGACGCGAGCAGTGCGACGACGGAAACTCGGTCGCCGGCGACGGCTGTACGCCCGAATGCGCGCTCGAGCGCTGCGGCGACGGCAAGGTCAACAACGGCAAGCGCGAGCAGTGCGACGACGGCAACGACGCGGCCGGCGACGGCTGCACGCCCGACTGCGAGACCGAGCGCTGCGGCGACGGTGTCGTCAACAACGCCGGACGCGAGCAGTGCGACGACGGCAACGACATCCCGCTCGACGGATGCACGCCGCTCTGCGTGCTCGAGCGCTGCGGCGACGGCGTCGTCAACAACGCCGGACGCGAGCAGTGCGACGACGGCAACAACGTCTCGGGCGACGGCTGCACGCCGAAATGCGTAGCCGAGCGTTGCGGCGACGGCATCGTCAACAATTCCGGCCTCGAGCAGTGCGACGACGGCAACGCGGTCGCCGGCGACGGCTGCGACGTGTTCTGCATGAAGGAGCAGCCGCAGCCGTCCGGCCCGCAGCCGAACGTCGCGACGCCGATGGATGCGTTTCCGACCGGACCTCTGCCCGGCGATCCGCTGCCCGCCGAGCCCGCGACTCCTGCGCCGGATGTCGCGCCGCTTCCCGGCCCCGGTGCCGGTGCGGCAGCGACTGAAGCCACGTCGGAAGCGCTCGTCGCCGCCCGCAAAGGGTGCGGCGACGGCCATCTCGATCCGGGAGAGGAATGCGACGGCGGCGACTGCTGCTCGGAGTCCTGCATGAAAGTCGTCGAGGAGCCGCGCTGGCGCTGGGCCTCGCTCGGCAAGGGACTCGACGGCGACGGAATCCGCGGCGGTGCCGTCGTGATGGCGATTGCGCCATACGCCGACGGAGCGATCGTCGGCGGCGACTTCTTCGCGACTGCATCGCTCGCGCTTTCGCACGTCGCGCGCTGGACGGGACAGGCCTGGGCGCCGCTCGGCGATGGCCTCGAAGGACGCGTGTTCGCGCTCGCGACCTCGCCGAAGGGTGAGGAGATCTATGCCGGCGGCGAGTTCCTGCGCAGCGGCCGCAAGGAATTGCACTCGATCGCACGCTGGGACGGAAAGAGCTGGAACGATGTCGGCGGCGGCATGAACGCTCCGGTGCGTGCGATCGTGCATTCCGGTTCGGCGCTCTATGCCGCCGGCGATTTCTCGTCGGCCGGCGGAGAGACCGCGCTGCACGTGGCGCGCTGGAACGGCACGAAATGGGAGCCCGTCGGCGCCGGCCTCGATGGCAGCGTGCGGGCGCTGCTCGCAGTCGAGGATCTGGTTTACGCCGCCGGCGATTTCCGGCGTGCAGGCGATGTCGCCGCTTCGAGCATTGCGCGCTGGGATGGTCAGACCTGGCAGAGCGTCGGCGACGGAATCACGGGCCGCGTCCATGCGCTCGCTTTGTACGGCGGCACGCTGGTGGCCGGCGGCGAGTTTCTTTCGTCCGGCGGCGGAACGTTTCTGGGAAACCTCGCGCGATTCAATGGTGCAACGTGGACGCCGGTCGGCGAGGGCGGTGCGTCCGCGCGCGTCGCTGCGCTCGTCGTCGACGGCAGCGATCTGGTCGCGGCAGGCGATTTCCTGACCATCGGCGGCGTTTCCGCCGCGCGGGTCGCCCGGCTGCACGAGGAAGTCTGGTCGACGATGGCCGACGGATTTCCATCACCGGTTTCCGCGCTGTCGCGTACGGCCGGCGGTGCAGTGCTTGCCGGGGGCCGCTTCGTTCGTGCGAGCGGTCGCGACGTTCATCGCATCGCCGCCTGGCGCGAAGTCGACTGCCGGCCTGCGCCTCCACCACCGCCGCCTCCTCCAGCGCCGCCCGCGAAACCGGCGAAGCCCGCCAAAGCGCCGACGAGGCGCTGACGCGGTCGCGACGGAGCCAGCGAATGCAGATGAAGCTCGCGGTCTTCGACATCGACGGAACGCTGACTCTCGGCGACGGGCTCGGGACGAGCTGCTTCTTCGGAACGTTCGACGCGCTCTTCGGCGGCGGCGACGGCACTGTCGACCGGCGGCTCGAGAGCTACGCGGAGTCCACCGACTGCGGCATCGCACGCGAAGCCGCCCGGCGTGCGCTCGGACGCGATGTCGACACCGGCGAATTCGAGAGTTTCAAGTCGGCGTATCTCGAGCTGCTCGCGCGCGAGATCGCTGCACGCGAACGGCCGTATCGTGCTCTTCCGGGCGCGGACAGCATTCTTTCCGCCGTGGCGTCCGGCGGCAGCTGGCAGGTGGCGATTGCGACTGGCAACTGGAGACGCGCCGCCTGCCTCAAGCTCGAATGTGCGCGCATCGGCATCCCGGAAACCGTTGCATGCTCGGAGGACGGCGCGTCGCGCGCCGGGGTGCTGGCGGCCGCCGTTTCCGCGGCGTGCGCGGCGGCCGGAGGAGCGCGCTTCGAGCGAGTTGTTTATGTGGGGGACCAGCCGTGGGACCTGCGCGCGGCGCGCGAGGTGGGCACGGCGTTTGTCGGAGTGGGCGGCGGCCAGCGGCGCGCGAGGCTCGAGCGCGAGGGCGCCGTGGTCATCGAGAGCTATCTCGACCAGGACGCGTTTCTGTCCGTGCTCGACCGCGCAGCACCGCTCGGCAGCCGCGGCGCATAGAGCGCGAAAATCGGGGACAGACACCGATTTCCGGAAATCGGTGTCTGTCCCCGATTTTTTCCTGCTAGGCGGCCGGTGCGGACTTGAGCGCGCGGCCGATCGTCTTGCGTCCGCGATTGATGTCGCGCAGGTATTCGATGCCTTCCTCGGCGATCGCATCGCCGACCGACAGGTCGCCCTCGGTGCGCAGCTCGTCCATGTCGACCCACATCGCGTACACCGGCTTGGTGCGGTCGGTGATGATCCCGGCGTTGAGAAGGGTCTTGATCAGCACGCGGAAGATGTTGGTGCCTTCGCGCATCAGGCGGCGGCGGTCGTTGTCGGTGAAAGCTTCCTGCACCGCGCTTCGCACCCACTGCCAGTCGAGGCCGAACTGCGAGTAGATGATTTTCTTCTGCTCGGCGTTGACGAGGTTGAAGAAGATCTTCTGGAAGCAGTCGGCCGCCCACATCTCGACCTTCTCGTGCTCGGATTCGGAAAGGCTGGGTACGGTGCGATCCGCCCAGATCTTGCCGAAGCGGTGGTGGAAAGCCTCGTCGGTCATCACCAGCTGCACCATGCGCCGCAGCAGCGGATCGCGGGTCTTGCTGTGCAGCGTGGCGAACGCGCCCATCGCGAGTCCCTCGACGAGCATCTGCATGCCGACGAGCTTCTTGTAGACCTCGGGCGCGAGCACGAGCTCGTTCATGAGCTCGCCGAGCGTGTCGCCGCACGGGTACGGCGTGCCGAAACGCATCTGGATGTAGCGGCTGAATGCCGTCACGTGGCGGGCTTCTTCGCGCACCTGGTTGCTCGCGTATTCGAGCGCGCCGGGATCGCGCATGATGTGGCAAAGGCTTGCAGAAAGGGACAGCGCGCCCTGCTCGCCGTGCAGCAGGCTCGAAAGGCTCCAGCGCGACACTTCGTTCGCGAGCCGTATCTTCTGTCCGTCGTCTAGCCGGTCGGCCACGGCGCTGTTCATTTCCACCGTGAAATCGAGCGGCATGATCGTCTCTTCGGCGAGATCGAACTTGTCCTTGGAGAAATCAATGTAGGCCGGATCCATCGGATCCCAGAAATGATCGTGCGTCGCCGAGATGATGGCGTCGAAGGCATCCGTGCGCTCGCCGTAGCGCTCGACTTCGAGCATCGAGCGGAAGTCGTCGCGGCCGACGGTGTTGTAGATCGGATCGTGGGTGATGTCGTTGTTGCTCATGATTGTTCCACCTTGAGATCTTGCCTGGAATCTTGCTTGGGCTCTTGCTTGAGTTCTTGCCTGGCAGCGCCGGTGCCGAGGAACTGCAGACGGACGAGAGTTTCGATGACGTCGTCGCGCGACGCGCGCGACGGATCCTGGGTCCACCAGTCGATCAGGTGCGCCGTCATGCCGACGTGCGCGCGCGCGCAGACGACCGGATCGAGGTCCGCGGGGAAAAGGCCTTCCTCACGTTCGCGGCGAAGGCGAGCCTCGAGTCCGGTAGCAAGGCTCGTAAGCGCGTCGGCTTCGACGGACGCGGCTTCGGAGTCGGTGCTGAACAGGATGCGGATGACGTCACGATTGGCTTCGGCGAACGTGACGATGGCCTCGGCCCGCGCGCGCTGGCGAAGCACGTTGCCGGTGGCCGCTCCGACGGCCTGCTGAACACTGCGCACGAGATCTTCGATCGCGTGGAAGACGATGTGCCGGTACACGTCGGTCTTGTCGCGGAAGTGAAGGTAGAACGTGCCCGAAGCCACTCCGGCCGCGCGCGCGATCTCGTGGCTCGTCACGCCGTGCAGGCCGCGCTCGGCAAACAGCTTCGTGGCCGAATCGAGAAGGCGGCTCCGCGTCTGGAGACGGCTTCGGGCCGGGGCGGAAGTGACCGGTGTGACGTCCATGTCAGTTGGTGACGTTAGTGTCATGCGCGCCGGCAGTCAAGACAAAAGGGCGAGGATGCACAGGATTCTCGCCGGTTCGTTCGTCTCATGCCGCCATTCCGGGTAGGATCCGCGAATTCCGACCGTTGAGGGCAGAGGGCTGGTCAGGCGAGCGGAACGGGGCAGCATTGGCGAGCAAGCACGAGCAGAACCGGGCCGAGAAACGTGAGAGGCTCCTCAAATCCGCCGTTGAAGCTTTCACGGAGACCGGATTCGAGAACACGACTGTCAGCGACGTGGTTCATCGCGCCGGCATGACGCCGAGCACCTTCTACAATTATTACCGCGACAAGGACGCGCTTCGTGACGAGCTGCTGGCTACGGCGGCCGGCCGGATGCTCGAGTCGCTCAATGCGATCCGCGCCAAGGCCAACGGTGCCGAGGAGTACCTCGGCATGGCCAGCCGCGCGCTGTTCGAAGGGCTGATCGCGAACCAGTCGATCGCGATGCTGCTGCGGCGCAACCTGTCGATGCTGCGCTCGCTGCTCGACGACAAGTCACTGCGGCCGGTCTACGCAGCGCTTCGCCGCGATCTCGAAGCGGCGGTGGCCGACGGCGGGCGCGATGCGCTCGACGGGGATTTCTCCGAAGCCGTGCTTCGCGCCGCATCGGTCGAGATTTCGGTGGTGCTTCTTTCGCGCCCGGATCCGGACGTGAATGCCGCGGTCGAATTCCTTACGCGTGTGCTCGGAACCGCGTTCCGCTTCCGGTCGACCCGGCCAGCGGCTTCCTGAAAATAACCGGAGCTGCGGCTCAGGCCGGCTCGGACGGAGGCGGCTCGTTCAGGCGCAGCCAGTAGTGGGCCAGTGCGCGGACGGTCTCGGTAAACTCGGCAAAATCGACCGGTTTGCGGATGTAGCTGTTGGCCCCGAGCCCGTAGCTTTCGATCACGTCGGCAGGCTCGTCGGACGACGACAGCACGATGACGGGAATCAGCTTGGTGAGGCGGTCGGCGCGCAGGCGGCGCAGCACCTCGAGGCCGTCCACTTTCGGGAGCTTCAGATCGAGCAGGATGAGCGCCGGCATGTCGCTGGCCTTGCGATCCGCGTGGGTTCCGAGCGCGAACAGGTAGTCGAGCGCCTCGAGCCCGTCCCGGGCCACTTCCACGCGATGGGACACGTCGCTCTTTTCGAGCGCGCGCCGCGTGAGAATGGCGTCGTCGGGATTGTCCTCGACCAGAAGAATGATTCGCTCAGCCATCTCGCCCCTCTCTTACTTCCGCTTCGCTGGTGTATGCCCGCTTCGCTGGTGGATGCTCGCTCCGATCATGAGCCTAACGTGAAATAAAACGTCGTTCCCTGATCCGGCTCGCTCTCGGCCCAGACCTCACCCGCGTGGCGACGGATGATCATCTGGACGGTGGCAAGGCCGATGCCGGATCCCTCGAATTCATCATGGCTGTGCAGGCGTTGGAAGGCCCCGAACAGCTTGTCGGCGTAAACCATATCAAAACCGACGCCATTGTCGCGAACGTAGAACGCCGTCCGGTCTCGCTCGACCGTTCGGGAACCGAACTCGATACGGGCCTCGTCGTTCTTGCTCGTGAACTTCCAGGCGTTGCCGACCAGGTTCTGAACGACGTTCGAGAGCAGCACGGGGTCGCCGACGGCAAACGGCGTGGCCTCGATCACGACGTCGACGCGACGATCTCCGCTCGTGCGTCTCAGGTCTTCGATGCACTGGCGGGCGAAGGCGCTCAGGTCGACCTCCTCGCGCCGCAGCTCGGCGCGGCTGACCCGGGTCAGCTTGAGAAGGTCGTCGATCAGGTGGCCCATGCGCTGCGCGGCGAGGCGCAGGCGCTTCAGGTACTCGAGAGCGCTTTCGCTCAGGTCGGAGCCGTGCTCGTCGAGCACGAGCTTGCTGAATCCGTCGATCGTCCGCAGCGGCGTGCGAAGATCGTGCGAGACCGAGTACGCGAACGACTCGAGCTCCTGGTTTGCCGCCCGCAGCTCCGCCGTGCGCGCGCTGACACGCTGCTCGAGCTCTTCGTTCAGGCGCCGGATCTCGGCTTCGGCCTGGCGGTGCTCGGTGATGTCCTGCGAGAACACGAGGATGCCGACGACACGCCCCATCGCATCGTACTCGGGAAGCTTGTCGGTGCGTGTCCAGATCGTCCTGCCGCTCGCCGACTGCGACTCCTCGATGATGCCGAGCTTCGGTTTTCCGCTCTGGATGATTTCGAGGTCGTCGCGATAGAGCTCGTACGCGCGCGCCGGAAGAATTTCGGAGCACGGCTTGCCTTCCATCTCCGGGACGGTGCGCGACAGCGAAGCCGCCGCCGCTTCGTTCACCAGCAGAAAGCGGTTCTTCGTATCCTTGTAGAAGATCATGGCCGGAACGGCGTTGAACATGAGCCGGAACTGCTGTTTTTCGCGGAAAAGGCTTTCCTCGGTGCGGCGCCGGTCGAGCTTTTCGCGCTCGAGGTCCTCGTTGAGGCGTCCGACCTTCTCCATGTAGTCGCGGCGTTCGAGTGAGAGGCGCTTGCGCATGCTGGCAAGGCCGACGCCGCGCATCGCATAGCCGTTGGCGGCCATCGCAAGCAGGACCGACAGAATGGTTCCGGTTGTCAGAAGCACCCACGGCTGCCACGTCAGATGAGCATGGATCAGGTTTTCACCGGGGCCGACGATGAGCGCCCAGCGACGCCCGCCGATATCGAGCGCGAGCTGCTGATCGGCCGGCACTCCGCCGAGAAGATTCGAAAGCTTGACGAGAGTGCCCTGCGTCTCGGCGCGCGGAGCGCGCTGCCGGAAAAGCGGCTGCGCGGTCGCACCCATCGCGACGTCGCGCAGCTCGATCGACAGCGAAGCACGGTCGCTTTCCGAAATGGCGTCGCGCGCAATGGCTTCGATTTCGAGCAGCCCGAGCACATAGCCGCGCAGGTCGTTCTGCCGGTCGGCGGCGGACGGGTCGCCGGTCATCAGCGGGGCCACGACGAGCGCGGCAG
This sequence comes from Candidatus Limnocylindrales bacterium, assembly GCA_035571835.1. Classification (NCBI taxonomy): domain Bacteria; kingdom Bacillati; phylum Chloroflexota; class Candidatus Limnocylindria; order Candidatus Limnocylindrales; species Candidatus Limnocylindrales bacterium. Next base: position 328,249 of record DATNBU010000008.1, read on the forward strand.
CCTGCGTGCCGCCCGGTTTCGCCAGCTCCACGGGTGGAGCTGCTGCGACGGCATGTCGCGTACGCGCGTCGGCGAACGCTGCTTCGAGTCCCGGAAGCGACGACAACTCGGCGCCGGGCGTCAGGTCCATGCCGTCGACACGCGCGCCGGCACCGATTCCGAAATGGAGAGGAAGGTATTCGCGGGCCGCAGGCAGCGCGGATCCGGCCCGATGCACGCGAAAGTCCGGAAAACCCTGGAGCCACTGCTTTTCCTCGTAGCTTTTGAGCTCCTCGGCAGGAATTCTCGGCACCCAGTCGAGTGTCACGGTCCCGGCCTGCTCGCGCGTAAGGCGGGTCATGAAATTGCGCAGGTCGGCGCGGCTGTCGGCATGCGTGGCCTCGATGAACGCGCCGAACGTGTCGAGAATGTCGAGCCGCACGGCAATTTCGCGTTTCATCGCGGCCAGCAGTGACGCGCCGCGACGCACGAAATCGTCTCGAATCTCACGCCTCTCGTGGCCGGTGCACCAGACGAACGCGCCGAGGGAGATCACCAGACCGATCAGAAAGACGATGATACCGACACGCCGGTGGTCGGACGGCGGGCGCCGGTCGGCATCCTTCGCCTTGCGGGCGGGCGTGGCCCGCGAGTCGGGTATGGCCGGATCTGTTGTCTGCAAGAAGTCGACCTACCGCTGCGGGCTGCGAGCGTCCGAGCTTAGATTGTTTTTGATCGTCGAAAAAGCGCATCGCGGCCGCCGGCCGCGAGATCCGCCGTCATTTCGGTTCCGATCTCACGGCCGCAATCCCTGCGGACGGCTCCTCGATCCGTCGCTTGTCGGCGGCGGCTACGATCTCGCGACGGCGCTCGGCCGTCGCCGATCCCCATTCGGTGATTTCCGTCAAAGTGCGCAGGCAGCCTTCGCACAGATCGGTTCCGCGACGCAGCTGGCAGACGCCGATGCACGGGCTGGCAGGCACTGCTGCGGGAGTGGTCAGATTCCGTTCTCCTCGATCACGCGCCGGTACCAGAGCGCGCTGGCCTTTGGAGTGCGCGCCAGCGTTTCGAAGTCGCAGCGCACGATCCCGAACCGTTTCGCATAGCCGAAGCCCCATTCGAAGTTGTCCATGAGGGACCACACGAGATAGCCGCGCAGATCGATCCCGTCGCTGATCGCGCGGTGGCACATCTCGAGATGGCTCTGGATGTAGCGAAGGCGTTCGCGATCGTTCACGCGGCCGTCGGGGCCGGGCGTTTCGTCCTCGTAGCCGGCGCCGTTTTCCGTCACGTAGAGCGGAAGCCGGTAACGTTCGTGAAACTCGTGAAGCACGCGATAGAGCCCGGCCGGATAGATCTCCCAATCCATCGCCGTGTGCACTCCGATCGCACGTTCGGTCGCGACCTGCAGAAACCCCTGCTCGTCGTGGCGTTCGAGGTTTCGCGTGTAGTAATTGATGCCGAGGAAGTCGATCGGCGCCTGGAACAGCGCGCGATCATCGTCGTCGATCTCCGGAAGCATCGTTCCGAACTGTTCGCGCAGCGCAGCCGGATACTCGCCGAGCACGATCGGGTCGACGAACCATTCGTTGTTGAACGCGCGCGCGCGGGCTGCAGCCTCCTCATCGAGCAGGTCATCGCTGGCAGGAACATGCGCCTGCACGCTCACGGTGATGCCGATCTCGCCGCCCGGAACCTGGTCGCGAAAACGCTGTACGGCCAGTCCATGCGCGCGCAGCGTGTGATGGCCGCCGAGGAACGCACCGGCCATGTCGTGATGTCCCGGCGCATGGATGCCGAGAACCGAGCCGACCCAGTGAAACACCCACGGCTCATTGAACGTGATCCACTTCTTCACGCGGTCGCCGCACGCATCGAACATCGTCGCCGCATAGTCGGCGTAATGGCGGGCAATCTGCGGATTGGACCAGCCGCCTTCGTCCTGCAGCTTCTGCGGGAGATCCCAGTGGTAGAGCGTGATCATCGGCTCGATGCCGGCTTCGAGGAGCCCATCGACGAGCCGGTCGTAAAATGCGATGCCGGCGGGATTTGTCCGGCCGTGACCGTCGGGAAAAATGCGCGGCCACGAGACGCTGAACCGGTACGCCCGGTGCCCGAGCTCGCGCATGAGCGCGACGTCGCTCTTCCAGCGCCGGTAGTGGTCGCAGGCGACGTCGCCGTTGTCGTTACCGGCGATGACGCCCGGCGTATGGCTGAACGTATGCCAGATGCTCGCACCGGCGCCGTCGGCGAGCGGCGAGCCTTCGATCTGGTACGAAGCGGTTGCCGAGCCCCACAGGAAACCATTGGGGAAACGCAGAACGGGCACAGTCCGGGGCTCCTAGATCTGGTCGAGAATGGCTTTGCGCCTGCTTTCGTATTCGTCCTTCGTGATCAGGCCCATGTCGTAGAGTCCCTGAAGAACTTTGAGCTTCTCCTGGAGATCGTGTTCTTTCGTGGAGACGGCCGTGGCCCCGTCGGCCGCCGGAGCGCTGGTGGGCTTGGCGGCTGCCGCTTCTTCCGCCGTCTGCTGCTCGTGGTGCTTGCCCCACGGCCACAGCTTGGAGAAGAAGCCTTCCTCGTCGACGGTTTTCTCGGGAAACTTCCCCGTGCGCACGGCCTCGAGCATCGCCTCGCGGTTCGGAAACGTGTAGCCGGCTGCTGCCCCCCGGTGGCAATGGTACGAGCCGGTTCGATGGTCGGCGTGACAGCCGTCCGGATCCAGAGGTCCGCCGGTATGAGCGAGAGCGCTGCCGGAAAGGCATCCGATCGCCGCCGCAACAAGGAAAGTGCTGTAACCAGGGTGTCGCTGCATGACCGGCGCTTTTAACCCAGCATCGGCAAGCCTGCTACCGGAGCGAGGTGCGAAGTCGGCCAGGGCGCTTGCTTGCCAGCCAGTCGGTGCCTAATTTTGCAGCCGATGACGCATCGCAGAAGCCTCCTTCCTCTTTTTCTCGCAATCGTGCTCGCCGGCTGTGCCTCGCCGCGGGCCCCGCTGGTCCTCGACGACACCATCCGTCCCGACGAGATCGACGAGGTCGTCGTGCTCCCGGTGATCGATGCCAGGCCGTCGCGCTTCGAGCAGGTGCAGGTGGCCCGCAACGTCGGCGATGCGACCGTCCGGTTCATGCGCGAGCGGGGATATTTCACGCTCGCGGCCGATCGCTTCCGCGAGCGCCCGACGGGGCCGCTCGATCTTCACGTGGCGGGCCCCGATCAGCTCGTGCCGCTCGCGCCCGAGGACTCGAAATATTTCATGCTCGTGCAGGTCGAGCGTCTCGAGCCCGGCGTCGACCAGACGGGCGAGGTCTACGATGCCCGCCTGGCTGCGGTGCTCGTCGATCGCACCCGGGGCCGCGTGGTGTGGCGCGACGTCGCAACCGCAAGCAGCACGCTGAGCGGCGTGCTCACGGTGTTCTCGCGCGGATCGCGACAGTACGAGGCTGCGGTCAATGCGTCGAAGCTGCTCGTCGAGACGCTGCCCGACAAATCGCACAAGGCCCACTAAGGCCGGGCGACCATCCTAGATCGCGCGCTCGCGACCCTGCCAGTACGGGTCGCGAAGCTTGCGCTTGAACAGCTTGCCATTCGGATCGCGCGGCATCTCGCTCACGAAGTCGAACGAGCGCGGGCATTTGTACTTGGCGAGAGTCTGCCGGCAGAACTCCGCGAGCTCTTCGGCCAGCGGCGCGCCCGGCTCGACGCCCGCTGCGGGCTCGATGGCAGCCTTGACCTCTTCGCCCCAGTCTTCATTCGGAATGCCGAAGACCGCTGCGTCGCCGACTTTCGGATGCGCGAGCAGCGCGCTCTCGATCTCGGTCGGATAGATGTTGACGCCGCCCGCGATGATCATGTCGATCTTGCGGTCGCACAGGAAAAGGTAGCCGTCCTCGTCGAGGTATCCGATGTCGCCGACGGTAAAGAAGCCGTCGCGGCGGTTGGCCGCCGTCTTGTTCTTGTCGCCGTGATACTCGAAGTCGGCCGTGCCGAGCGCCATGTAAACGGTTCCCGGCGTGCCAGTGGCGCACTCGTTGCCGTCGTCATCGAGGATGCGGATCGCCGAGCCTGCCCACGCGCGACCGACGGTTCCGGGTTTTATCGTCCATTCCTGCGGCGTCACCAGCGTTCCGCCGCCTTCGCTGGCTGCATAGTACTCGTAGACGACAGGTCCCCACCACGCGATCATTTTCTTCTTCACGTCGACCGGACACGGCGCTGCAGCGTGAATCATGTGGCGCAGCGACGACAAGTCGAAGCGGCCGCGCACGTCTTCGGGAAGCGCGAGCAGGCGGTGGAACTGCGTCGGGACCATGTGGCTGGTCGTCACGCGCCAGCGCTCCATTGCCTCGAGCGCCGACTCGGGCGTCCACTTGTCCATGAGCACGACGGTGTGTCCGTAGTGCAGCGAGCACGCCGTGAACATGAGGACGGCCGTGTGATAGAGCGGCGAGCCGACGAGATGCACGTTGCCGGCGAGCGGCTCGATGCCGAACATCGCCAGGAACATGGCGTACATGGATCCGACCATGTCCGGGTCGAAATCCATCAGCCGCCGGCGCACGCCTTTCGGACGCCCGGTCGTACCCGACGTGTAGTTCATGACCTGTCCGGCGGTGCGCGCTTCGGGCGCATCATCCGGAAAGCCGCTCGTAAAATCTTCGTACGCGACAAAGCCTGCCGGATGCCCGGACGAAATCCGGCGCTCGGCAGCGAGTCCGGCTTGGTCGGCGGCAGCGCGCGCGGAGTCCGCGTAGCTCTGGTGCGTGAAGAACGCTTTGGCGCCGCAATCGCCGAGAATGTAGGCGACTTCCTGCGCGGTCAGATGCTGGTTGATCGGCGTCAGGTAGAAGCCTGCCTGGAATGCCGCCAGATAGAGCTCGACCATCTCGCGGCCGTTCGGGACCATCGCGGCGACCGCATCTCCACGCTGGATGCCGAGACGACGCATCGCGTGCACGAGCCGGTTCGATTGCGCGGCAAGCTCGCCGGCGGTCACCGCACACCCGTCGGGGGTCACCAGCGCGATGCGCGCCGGATCCTGCGAGGCAAGTTTCCAGAAGCCGTACTCCGACATGATTCCTCCCGAAACGGACGATTCGGGCCCTGATGTCGGTGCATCGCTCGCGCGTCAAGCGGTGGAGAGACCTCCATTTTCGATCGGAGATGCATTCTTGCGCTACCCTGCGGAGTGGTTCCTCGGTAAGATCCTGCGTCCGTCGCGCCCGCGGGTGAGCGCTTCGGCAGTCGCGCTCGCTGGGGAGCGCAGCATCTGTCGCCGGGCCGACGCCCTGGGCGGCGCGAGTGTCCGGGGGATCGTCCGACACGTCAGGAGAACCGAACGCCGATGAGAGCACTTTCGACTGCTGTCCTTTCCACTGTTCTTTGCGCTGCGACTGCGGCCTCTGCGTTCGCGGACGAAGTCGTCGCGCCGTCGATGGTCCGCAAGGAGCGGATCAGCTCCACGCAGGTTCGGCTCACGTGGAAAGATCTGTCGGTCGACGAGGATGGGTTCCAGATCCTGAGACGGCCGGTTACCGAATCGCAGTTCGAATCGCGCGGGACCGTAGGCGCCAATATCACCGAGTTCGTCGACGACGCGGCCAGGGACACGGTCTTCATCTACCAGGTGCGCGCCATCCGCGACGGCGACGTTTCCGATCTCAGCAACCAGTGCTTCGTCAACCGTCCGCGTCCGCCGGTTCCGATCTATTTCAACGCCCGCCTGATCGCTCTGCATGTCGTTCGCATCGGCTGGTCCGATCGCAGCGACGGCGAGCGCGGCTTCGAGATCCAGAGGGCTCCTCTCGGCTCGACGCGGTTCAAGACTGTCGTCCGCGTGGATCCGAATCTCGAGACCTACGACGACTACACGCTCGAGCCCGCGACCTCGTACGTCTACCGCATGCGCGCGCTCGGCCGTCCCGGCATCTGCTGGGACGATTCGGTCTTTACGACCCCGCGCGCGGTAACGACCAAAGGCGGAGTACGCGTTCTCACGGTCGAGTTGCGCGGACGCGGAAAGGGCAAGGTGACGTCGAACCCGGCCGGCATCAGCTGCAGTCCGACGGATGACCACTGTTCCGCGGAGTTCCCGCTCGGTGTCAACGTTACGCTTACGGCCAAGGCGAGGGACTCGTCGCATTTTGCGGGATGGGTGGAGTACGGCCCGTGCAAGGATACGAAGACACCGTGTACGGTGAACATCGGCGAGGACGACAAGCTCGTCGGCGCGGTATTCCGACTGAACCAGTAGGCTCGCGACTTCAGCGGCGACTTCCAAGCCTGAATCCTCGCGCGATCGCTGCGTATTCTTGTTTCGAGCCGCGACTCGCATGCGACCGGCGTGAATTTGTCGCGCCGGTATCGGGCCGGCGGGGGCAGTGCCGCGTCGGCGCGGGTTCTCGCCTTCGCACCATTCCACCACTTCCGCCCCGCCACGCTACGGCTCGATAGGCTCGCCGCGCTCCGCTTCGCCACCACTCCACGCCCCTCGCTTGTCTGCGCCAGCCGCCTCTGCGGCACCGCCCCCGCCGGCCCTCCAAGAGCGGCATCCAAGGCGTGCTTTTCAAAAGACATGCGTTGTGAATGCGCGGACATGCTTCCGGCTGTCGAGGCCGGTGTCGAGCTTTACGCTGTTCATGCGACCCTCGTTTGGCGATGACAGCGATGCATGGCGACACGAAAGTTCGATAGGCCGAACCATCGCGACGAGGCGCCCAACCCATTTCGTGTTTGTTCAGCAGCGGAAGTTGGGACACCCGCGCTCGATCTGCGGCCGGAGGAAACTACCACGTCTGATGTAGGTCCGGAGGGACGTTCTCTTGGAGGGCTGGCGAGGGGCTGTGCCATGGCGGCGGATCGCGCAGACAAGCGCGGGGCGCGGAGTTGCGGTGGAGCGGAGCGCGGCGAGCGTATCGAGCCGAAGCGTGGCGGGGAAGGAGTGGTGGAGCGGTGCGAAGGCGAGAACCCGCCGACAGGGCATTGCCCCTTGCCGGCCCGATAAAGACCCTGCAATCCACCGCGACAATGCACCGGACGATTCGCGCGGTGCGGTGACTGCTCACTGTCCCGATGCGGCTGCGGGACCGGGGCGGAAGCGCCAGATCTGGTAAGGCGCGCCGGCGCGGATCTCGGTGTCCGGGCGGAAAAGAACTTGCTGGAGCGCGCTGCAGGTCACGTAGAGGTAGCCGTCGGGGCCGAAGCTGAAGCCGTCGGGCCATCGAAGGTGCGCGTCGATGAGCAGCGTTTCGAGCCTTCCGTCGGGGTGCAGGCGATGGATGGCCGAGTGTTCCATGTCTCCCAGATAAACGTTGCCCGCGTCGTCGGTCGTCAGGCCGTCGCTCAGCGTCTTGTCCGCGAAGACTTCGACGCGGGACGCGAGCGTTCCGGCATCGAGGGTCGAATCGAGAAGGTCGCTCGCGCGGATGCGGTACATGCGGCTGCCGGTCACGGCGCCGTAGTAGAGCCACGCGCCGTCGCGTGAGAGCGCGATCGAATCGACGGCGATTCGCAGCGGGAGGATTCCTCCCGGCAGCAGCATGCGGCGCGCGCCGGCCTGGATGATCAGAGGCTCGGCCTGGACCGATTCGTGACCGTCGAGAAGGCGCCGGCTCGTGCGGCTCTCCGTGTCGTAGACGATGAGCGCGGGCCGCTGAAGCACGGGGCTTGTCTCGGCGATGTAGATGTAGCGCCCCGACGGATCGACCTGGAAGTCATTCAGCATCGAGCCGAGCCCGGCGACATCGGAAGGAAAATCGTATTCGTGGACGACTTTGCGGGTTGCGATGTCGAACGCGACGATGCGCGGCGTGCCGCGACCGAAACGCGCGAAGTCGAGCGTCCACAGGCGTCCCTGACGGTCGATGCGCATCGACAGGATCGACTGGAACCACGGAATCCCCGGGCTTTCGTGCTGGAATTCCTCGTTCGGAAACGCCACCGGCTTGCCGTGCACGAGCTCGACGACCTGCCGGGGCGGATGACCGTCGGGATGCAGCGTGAAGAACACGCGTCCGTCGGCGGAAACCGCGATGTTGCCGGGAGGGTAGTCGAGGTCGGCTACCTTCTCGACGACATCGAAGCGCATCGTCGGCGTCGTCGAGCGGTCGGGAAGGGCATGACCGCCGCCGAGCATCAGCCAGACGGCCGCTACGAGCACGACGATGATACAGCCGAGCGCCGCAAGAATGCGTCCAAGCACTTTCACTGGACCTCCGGGGAAACATCGACGACGAGCTTGCCCCAGCTTCGCCGGCTTTGAAGATCGTCGAGCGCGTCGGGCAGATCCTCGAACGGATACGTCCTGTAAATCATCGGCGAGATGCGTTTCGCCGTATGCATCTTACAGATCTCGCGATGCACTTCGGCGACGTAAGCGCTGTGGTGATCGCGATACGCGCCCCAGTTCAGGCCGACGACCGAGATGTTCTTGAGCATGATGCGGTTTGCGGCGATGGTCGGAATGCGCCCGCCGGCAAATCCGATCACGAGCAGCCTGCCTTCGAACGCGATGCAGCGGGTCGATTGATCGAACACGTCTCCGCCGATGCTCTCGTAGATGACATCGGCTCCGCGCCCATCGGTAAGGCGCAGGACTTCGGCGACGAAGTCTTCGTCCTTGTAGTCGATGACGTGGTCCGCGCCGGCGCGCCGGCAGACCTCGAGCTTTTCCGCGCCGCCCGCGGTTGCGGCGACTGTTGCGCCGCACGCCTTGCCGAGCTGGATTGCCGCTGTCCCCACGCCGCCCGCGCCATTCTGGACGAGCAGGAATTCGCCGCGCTGAAGCGCTGCGCGGCGATGCAGCGCGAAGTGCGAAGTCTGGTACGCAAGCAGAAGCGCAGCGGCCTCCCGATGCGGCATTCCGTCCGGCACGGCGAGGCACGATTCCGGACCGACCGCGACGCGTTCGGCGAGAGCTCCCCACGGCATGGCCACGATGACGGACTGCCCCGGCGCGAATCGGCCGTCATGGTCGGCTTCGAGCACGGTCCCGCTGGCCTCGATTCCCGGAGTGAATGGAAGCGGCGCTTTGACCTGGTAGCGGCCCTGGATCGACAGCAGGTCGGCGAAGTTCAATCCGACGGCACGGATCGCGACGAGGATCTGGCCGTGGCCACGCTTCGGCTCGGGAAGACCCGTTTCGAGGCGAAGCCGGTCTCGATGCTCTCCGTGTTCGTGGACGACCCATGCGCGCATGTTCGCGGCGTTGTGTCGCGGCGACCGGCCCGACTCAATCGCGTTCGACTCGGCGCGCGGCGGCGGCAACATCCCGTCGATGCTCGCCGAAGCCGTCATCTTCGACCTCGATGGAACGCTTCTCGATTCGCTGGCCGACATCGGCGAGTCGATGAATCAGGTTCTTTCGCAAATGGGACTCGCAGCCCACGACGTGAGCGCCTATCGCGCATTCGTCGGGGACGGCGTGACCATGCTGGCGCGGCGGGCGCTGCCCGCGGATCGTCGCGACGAGGAGACGGTGCGCGCGGCGGTCGCGAGCATGCGCGACGTCTACCGCGGGCGGCTCACCAGCAAGACGCAGCCTTACGACGGGATTCCCGAGCTCCTTGACGGCCTGACGGACAGGGCCATCCCCATGGCCGTGCTGTCCAACAAGCCGCACGACCTGACGGTTTCGCTGGTGGATTCACTGCTTGGCGCGTGGCGGTTCGATCCGGTCTTCGGCGAGCGTCCGGCGGTTTCGAAGAAGCCGGATCCGGCCGGGGCGCTCGAGATTGCCGCGCGCCTGAAGATCGAGCCGGCAAGGATCCTGTACGTGGGCGACACGCCGATCGACATCCAGACGGCCCGCGCGGCGGGAATCCCTGCAGTCGGTGCGGCCTGGGGCTTCCGCAGCGAAGCGGAGCTTGCCGCCGCCGGGGCAACATCGATCGTCGGCGCTCCGATCGACGTGCTGCGGTATGTCCGCTGAAGCCGCGGCCGTAACGTTTGCCGCGCGGGCGTCCGGCTCGATGTTGCCGCGAAATCGCACGCGCCGCGTCAGAAAATACGGGCAAGTACGCTAAAGCGTCGCTGGAAGTTCCGAACCTCGCCGCTATAGTGGCGGACTGTCGCTGTTCCAGAAGTGGCCGGGGCGGGGCCGACAGGGCTCGCGACGCTGGGCCCGGGAGAACCGGCCGGTTGCGCGGTCCGGGCACGCCTGGACCGAACCCTCGGCGCGGCAGGGCACTCCGGCCCGAACCGTTTCCGCACGAAAAACTGGGACACAGCGAAGGCTTAAAGGCGAATGACCTCGATTCTCGGGATCTCCGGTTACTATCACGACTCCGCGGCTGCCCTTCTGGTGGACGGTCGCATCGTTGCGGCTGCCCAGGAAGAGCGCTTCACGCGCAAGAAGCACGATCACCGCTTCCCGGAGAACGCGATCCGCTTCTGCCTCGAACAGGCCGGAATGCGGACGGCCGACCTCGATCACGTCGTCTTCTACGACAAGCCGCTTCTGAAGTTCGAGCGCCTGCTCGAGACCTACCTGGCCTATGCGCCCGCCGGCTTTCCGTCGTTCCTGCGCGCGATGCCGCTGTGGCTGCGGCAGAAGCTCTACATCCCGCGTGAGATCCGCAAGGGGCTCGGCGGCGAGTACAAGGGCCGCTGCATCTTCACCGAGCATCACGAGTCGCACGCGGCCAGCGCGTTCTTTCCGTCTCCGTTCGAAGAAGCCGCCGTCATGACGCTGGACGGCGTCGGCGAGTGGGCGACGTCGAGCTGGGGCGTCGGCCGCGGCAACAAGATGCAGCTCAACGCCGAGCTGCGCTTCCCGCATTCGCTCGGCCTGCTCTATTCGGCGTTCACGTATTACTGCGGCTTCCGCGTCAACTCGGGCGAATACAAGCTCATGGGGCTGGCGCCGTACGGTGAGCCGCGCTTCGTCGATCTGATCCTGAACAACCTGCTCGACCTCAAGGAAGACGGTTCGTTCCGGATGGACATGTCCTACTTCAATTACTGCCAGGGCCTGACGATGACGTCGCCCAAATTCGACCAGCTGTTCGGTGGTCCGGCGCGCGGAGCGGAGACGCTGCTCGACGACCGGCACATGGACATCGCGGCGTCGATCCAGAAAGTGACCGAAGAGATCATGCTGCGCATGTCGCGGCACGTGCATCGCCAGACCGGAATGAAGAACCTGTGCCTGGCCGGCGGCGTCGCGCTCAACTGTGTCGGCAACGGCCGCGTGCTGCGCGACGGGCCGTTCGAAAACATCTGGATCCAGCCGGCTGCCGGTGATGCCGGCGGCGCGCTCGGCGCGGCCCAGTTCGTCTGGCACCAGCTTCTCGACCAGCCGCGCGTCGTCGGCGCGAGCGACAGCCAGTTCGGAAGCCTTCTCGGCCCGCATTACAGCCGCGAGGAAATCCGTGCGTTCCTCGAGTCGGAGGGCGCAACGGCCCACGAGTACAAGGGTGAGGATGACCTCTGCGAAGCGGTCGCCGACCTGCTCGCCAACGAGAACGTCGTCGGATGGTTCCAGGGACGCATGGAGTTCGGCCCTCGTGCGCTCGGCGGGCGCAGCATCCTCGGAGATGCGCGCAGCCGCGAGATGCAGTCGACGATGAACCTGAAGATCAAGTTTCGCGAATCGTTCCGTCCGTTCGCGCCGTCGGTCCTTGCCGAGCGTTCGAGCGAGTTCTTCGGGATGCGCGCGTCGGACGAGAGCCCGTACATGCTGCTGGTGGCGCCGGTGCAGGAGAGCCAGCGGCTCAGCGTCAACGGCGAAGCGAGCAATCTCAAGGGAATCGAGAAGCTGAAGGTCCCGCGTTCGGTGGTTCCGGCGATCACGCACGTGGACTATTCGGCGCGTGTGCAGACCGTCGATGCCGCTCGTCACGGCCGCTATCGCACCTTGATCGAGAAGTTCGACCAGAAGACCGGATGTCCGATGCTGATCAACACCAGCTTCAACGTGCGCGGCGAGCCGATCGTCTGCACACCGGCCGACGCGTATCGCTGCTTCCTCGCGACCAACATGGACGTGCTCGTGCTCGAAGACTTCGTGCTGCTCAAGAAAGAGCAGGTCGGTGCGAAGGAAATCGACGTCAGCGCATACCTGTCGCAGTTCCAGCTCGACTGAGGAAGGAGGAGGATCGGCGATGGCAATGGTCGAGATCAACTGGAGTCCTAGCCGCAAGGAGCTGAGGCAGTTCGGGTTCCTGTGCCTGTTCTTCTTCGGCGGCCTGGCGGCGTGGCACGGCTACAAGAAAGGCGTGACCACCGGCGTCGAGGTTCTCGCGGTGCTTGCGGCGGTCGGCGGCGTGCTCGGCGCGGCGGCACCGCAGCTTCTCAAATGGATTTACGTCGGTTGGATGGTCGCGGTCTATCCGATCGGATGGACGGTTTCGCACCTGCTGCTCGGCTTCATCTACTACGCCGTGCTGACGCCGATCGGCGTGCTGATCCGCGCGCTCGGCCACGACCCGATGAACCGCAAGCTGGATCGAAGCGCGACGACGTACTGGACGACACACGAGCAGGCGCCTGTAGCCCGCTACTTCCGGCAGTTCTGAACGGCTGCAAGCCGCGCGAAATTTTTCTCTCGAGGACATAGACGACATGGCGGACAACGCACCACGAAACAGCGGTCGCAGCGAGTTCGAAAGGGAAGCAGGGCAGGGCCAGACCGGTCTTGCCGGCGAGTTCATCGACTACCTGCGCCAGAACAAGAAGTGGTGGATCACTCCGATCGTGGTCGTGCTGCTCATGGTCGGCGCGCTCGTGATTTTCGGAGGCAGCGCCGCCGCTCCGTTCATCTACACGCTGTTCTAGGCCAGGACCGGAACGACCGCATTGAGTGCACCGCCGCGCCACCGGGCGCTTTTCGGCGCCGTGGCGGCCGCGATCGTCACGGTGGCAAGCCTTGCGGCGAGCGAGGTCGTTCTGCGGCTCGTCGACTATCCTCCCGCGAGCTTCTCGCCATGGATCCGAAGCGACGTGTTCGGATTCCGGCTGGCGCCCGGAATCTCCGTTCGAATGCGCGGTCCCGAATACGACGTTGGCGTCGCGACCAATTCGCTCGGCATGCGCGACGACGAGCCGGCTGCGCCCGCCACGAGGCCGCGCGTGCTGCTGCTCGGCGATTCGTTCGCGATGGGGTACGGCGTCGAGCGCGGGAGCATTTTTGCTGACCGGCTCGAGAAAGAGCTTTCGATCGATGTGGTCAATGCGGGCACCGGCGGCTACGAGATCATCCAGCAGCCGCGCGTGCTCGCCGAGTTTGCGCCGCGGCTTCATCCCGACGCGGTTCTTTACGCGCTCTATCTCGGAAACGATCTTGCGCAGAACGACGAGTGGGAGGTGCGCAAGGACGGAACGCTGCACAACCTCGTGCGCGAATACCCGGTCCGGCAGCCGCACGAGATCAAGCTCGTCCGCCTCGTTCGCGATTTTCTTTACGGCGTTCGCAAGGGACGGAGCGAAAAGGAAGGCGAATGGCTGCCGTTCGAGGGCTACCTGGGCCTGTGCGAGAGGACGCTCGGCCCGGAAGCGAAGAAGGACTACGACGACGCGTCGGCGCTGCTCAGCGCGCTCGCGGAAACCAGCCGGCAACTGTCGCTGCCGCTGCTCGTGCTGATGCTTCCGTATCGCTCGATGGTCGAGCCCGAGGCGCGGGCGAGCCTCGAACGAAAGATTCCTGACCTGGCGGCGCGCTACGATCTGTCACAGCCCGCACGGGTGATCGGCGAACGCATGACGGCTCTCGGCATCGACCACATCGACGCGACGGAGTTTCTCACCGACGAGCATCGCCGCACCGGCGACGAGCTTTTCTATCCGGTCGACGGCCATCTGACGGTCGCCGGCCATGATGCGGTCGCGCGCTTCGTTGCGCCGCGGCTCGGCGAGCTGCTCGGACAACGCGGCCGCCTGCGCAACGATTCGCACGATCATTTGTAAATCGCCGCCGCGGATGGTGTCGTTCGAGCCGGGGACAAGCCTGGGCGAGCCCGGGCAGGCTCGGGGCAAGTCCGGGACAGATATAAGGAAGGCAGCAGTCGCGACGACGAGACGACGGGGACGTGCGAGAGTGGCGGAACTGGCAGACGCACTGGACTTAGGATCCAGCCCGATTCGTCGGATGGGGGTTCGAGTCCCCCCTCTCGCATTTTTCGTCCTTTTCCCCTCGCACTGACCGCGATGACCGGGACGCAGAAGCAGCACGAAGATCACGCGCGAAAACCAGAGCGCCGGCCATCTGCTCCGATCGCGATTTTCACGATGCAACCACGCAGGATACCGTAACGGCAATGTCGGAAATTCAGTCCACAGTAGAAGAACAGGGAATTCATCGAACGCTCAAGGTTTCGGTCTCGCCCGAACACGTGCGCGGCTGTTTCGACCGCGCGTACAGGAGCCTTCAGAACAAGGCGCAGCTCAAGGGCTTCCGCAAGGGAAAAGCCCCGCGACCGATGCTCGAGAAGTTCTACGGCGCCGAAGTCGAGCGCGACGTGCTGACCGAGCTGATCGAGGAGGGCTGCACGCAGACGATCCGCGAGCACAAGCTCGACATCGTGACTCCTCCGCGCCTGGTCAAGCACGAATACGCCGAGGGCGGGCTGTCGTTCGAGGCTGCCGTCGATGTACGTCCCGACGTCGAGCTCGGACAATATCTGGGTTTGCCCGCCGAAAAGCTCATCGTGCGTGTGGAAGACACGCACGTCGACGCCGCCCTCGAAGCGATGCGCAACCGCATGGCAGTGCTGCGCGTCGAGGAAGAGCGCACGACGGTCGAGAACGGAGACGTCATCGTCTTTACGATGTTCGGTTTCGAAGGCGACAAGGCCGTTCCCGGAACGGCCGGCGAAGGCATCCTGCTCGAAGTCGGTTCGGGTCGCTTTCCGGAAGACTTCGAGAAGCAGCTTCCCGGCATCGAGCGCGGAAAGAAGTCACCGATCATGGTGACGTTCTCCGAAGAGCACGGCGACGAGAGTCTTCGCGGCAAGACCATCCGCTTCGAAGTCACCGTCACCGAGATCAAGGTCAAGGTGCTTCCGCCGCTCGACGACAACCTCGCGGCAGAAGCCGGAATCGACGGCGTCGAGACGCTCGACCAGCTCCGCGCAAAGATCCGCGAAGATCTCTCCGAGCGGGCGCGGCGCGACGCCGACCGGCGCATGCAGAACGCGCTCGTCGGCAAGCTCGTCGAGAGCCACGACTTCGAAGTTCCGAACGAGCTGCTGCACGAGACCATCCACGGCTACATGCACGAGATGGGAGCGAAGCCGGCCCACGACAGCGAAGAGTCGAAAAATCTTCACGAGGCGCTTGCGCCGCGCGCGCGCGGCGAGCTGCGGGCGGGTTTCATACTGGATGCGATCGCGAAGGCTGAGGAGCTCGACGTGACCAAGGAGGAGCTCGAAAACCGCCTTCGTGCGCATCTCGCGTCGGCCGGTCGCAGAGTCGAAGAGGTCCGTCGTCACTACTCGCAGCCGCACGCGATCGCGGAGCTGCGCCGCAACATGCTCCGCGAAAAAGCCGCGGAACGAGTCTTCGCTTCGGCCACTGTGCAGGAGCGTGAAGTCGAGGAGAGCAAAGTTGCCGACCGTGGGTAAACCCTATACCCTCCCACTCAGAAGGCCTGATTTCGCGAGGTTAGCATGAATTTGGTACCCATGGTCGTTGAGACCACCGGTCGGGGAGAGCGTGCTTACGACATTTATTCGAGGCTGCTCAAAGAGCGCATCGTCTTCCTGTCGTCCGACGTCAACGACATCACCGCCTCGCTCGTAACTGCGCAATTTCTATTCCTTGAGTCCGAGGATCCGGACAAGGACATCTATCTCTATCTGAATTCCCCGGGCGGGTCGGTCACGGCCGGTATGGCCATCTATGACACGATGCAGTACATCCGCCCCCCCGTTTCGACGCTCTGCATCGGACAGGCGGCGAGCATGGGCGCGATCCTCCTGGCCGCAGGAGCCACAGGAAAGCGCTATGCATTGCCTCACGCCCGCATCATGATCCATCAGCCGATGGGTGGCGTGCAGGGACAGGCAAGCGACATCGCCATTCAGGCCAAGGAGATCTTGAGGATCCGGGAAGAGCTCAATGATATCCTTGCCAAACATTCGGGTCAGTCGCTCGCGGTCATCGAACGCGAGACCGACAGGGACCGGTTCATGACGGGGCTGGAGGCGAAGGAGTTCGGGATCGTCGATCAGGTGATTACGTCCCGACCCGGCGTCTCCTAGGAAGTGGGACTGCGGAGTCGAGCATGCGCAAACAAGGGGACGACAAGACCAAGGATCTCGTGTGTTCCTTCTGCGGGAAGGGGCAGGAGGAAGTCCGCAAGCTGATTGCGGGACCGACGGTCTACATCTGCGACGAATGCATCGACCTCTGCAACGACATCATTGCCGAGGAGTGCGACCAGGAAGAGTCGATCAGCGCCGTCTCGTCGGTGCCGAAGCCGGCCGACATCAAGAAGGTGCTCGACCAGTACGTGGTCGGACAGGAGAAGGCGAAGAAGGTTCTCGCCGTCGCCGTCCACAACCACTACAAGCGCATCGATTCGTCGATGGTCACCGGTGACGTCGAGCTGCAGAAATCGAACATCCTGCTGATCGGCCCGACCGGATCCGGCAAGACTTTGCTGGCCCAGACGCTCGCGCGGTTCCTCCAGGTGCCGTTCGCGATCGCGGACGCGACGAGCCTGACCGAGGCCGGCTACGTCGGCGAGGACGTCGAGAACATCATCCTGAGCCTGCTGCAGAACGCGGACTACGACGTCGAGAAATGCCAGCGCGGCATCGTCTACATCGACGAAATCGACAAGATCGCGCGCAAGGGCGACAACCCGTCGATCACCCGCGACGTTTCCGGCGAAGGCGTCCAGCAGGCGCTGCTCAAGATCATCGAGGGAACCACCGCCAGCGTGCCGCCGAAGGGCGGCCGCAAGCATCCGCAGCAGGAATTCCTGCAGGTCGATACGACCAACATCCTGTTCATCTGCGGCGGAGCGTTCGTCGGCCTCGACGACATCATCCGCCGCCGCATCGGAATGAAGGGGATGGGCTTCGGGGCGGACATCCGCGCCAAGAAAGAGAAGGAATCCACGTCGGTGCTGGTCGACGTGCAGACCGAGGATCTGCTCAAGTTCGGGCTGATTCCGGAATTCGTCGGCCGCGTGCCGGTGATTGCCGCGCTGCGTGACCTTGACGAAGACTCATTGGTGCGCATCCTCAAGGAGCCCAAGAACGCACTCACCAAACAATACGCGAAGCTCTTCGAGATGGAGAGCGTACGGCTGAAGTTCACGGAGGGGGCACTTCGAGCCATTGCCCGGGAAGCCTTCCGCAGGAAAAGCGGAGCTCGCGGCCTCCGAGCCATCATGGAAGAGATCATGCTGGATGTGATGTACGACATCCCGTCCCAGGCAGAGATCGAAGAAGTGGTGATTTCCGAGGAGGTCGTCGAGCGAAAGGAAAGCCCTATCGTCGTTTATACGAGCGCAACGCGAGCGAGCTGACGGCTCGAATGGCGGAGATCTCGCGGCCGGCGAGTCGAGAAGACTTGCTGCCGGATCGGCGAAGGACCATGGATGGACCAGTGGAGAGCGGCTGAGGCAGGCAGGGCTGGAAGGAGAAGATAGCGATGACCAAGGAACGCGAGCCGATGATCTTTCGAAACCCACGGGCCGGGGAACCCGAAGGCGAACAGGGGCAGACCGGCCGGACCGCCATCCCGCTTCTCCCGCTTCGTGACATCATTGTTTTCCCGCACATGGTGGTTCCGCTTTTCGTAGGCCGCCAGAAGTCGATCGCGGCGCTCGAAGCCGCAATGGCCGGTGATCACTCGATCCTGCTGGCCGCCCAGAAAGACGCCAAGACCAACGATCCGACGCGCGAGGACATCCACGAGGTCGGCACGCTCGGCCAGGTCGTTCAGCTGCTTCGCCTCCCGGACGGCACCGTCAAGGTCCTCGTCGAAGGCAAGCGCCGGGCCCGCATCACCAGCTTCACGCCGGAAGAGAACTACTTCGCCGTCGAGGTCGAGCCCATCGAGGAGCACGTCGAAGCCGGCGCCGAGATGGAAGCGCTGGTGCGAAGCGTCAACTCGACCTTCGAAGCGTACGTTCGCGCCAACAAGAAGATTCCGCCCGAGATGGTCATGACGGTCGCGTCGATCGACGACCCGTCGCGACTCGGCGATACCGTCGTTTCGCACCTGACCGTCAAGCTCGAAGACAAGCAGGACCTGCTCGAAACTTTCGACATCGGCGAGCGCCTGGAGAAGGTGCTCGGCTTCATGCGTTCGGAGATGGAGATTCTCGAAGTCGAGAAGCGCATCCGCTCGCGCGTCAAGAAGCAGATGGAGAAGACGCAGAAGGAGTACTACCTCAACGAGCAGATGCGGGCGATCCAGAAGGAGCTCGGCGAGAAGGACGAGTTCAAGAACGAGATTCAGGAGCTCGAGGAGCGCCTCGCCAAGCTCCAGATGCCCGAGGACGCGCGCGAGAAAGCCGAGAAAGAGATCAAGAAGCTCAAGATGATGTCGCCGATGTCGGCCGAGGCGACGGTCGTGCGCAACTACATCGACTGGATGCTCGCGCTGCCGTGGGGCGACTATACCGAAGACCACATCGAGATCGCCGCTGCGCGCAAGGTTCTCGACGAAGACCACTACGGTCTCGACAAGGTCAAGGAACGCATCGTCGAATACCTCGCCGTGACGAAGCTGGTCGGACAGATCAAGGGCCCGATCCTGTGCCTGGTCGGACCTCCGGGCGTCGGCAAGACTTCGCTCGGCCGTTCGATCGCGCGTGCGACCGGACGCGAGTTCGTGCGCGTGTCGCTCGGCGGCGTTCGCGACGAAGCCGAGATCCGCGGCCACCGGCGCACGTACATCGGCGCGCTGCCCGGCAAGATCATCCAGGGCCTGAAGAAGGCGGGGAAGGGCAATCCGGTCTTCCTGCTCGACGAGATCGACAAGATGTCGACCGACTTCCGGGGCGACCCGGCCTCGGCCATGCTCGAAGTGCTGGACCCCGAGCAGAACACGACGTTCAACGACCATTACCTCGACGTCGACTACGACCTGTCGAAGGTGATGTTCGTGACGACCGCGAACACGCTCGACCGCATCCCGCGTCCTCTGCAGGACCGCATGGAGATCATCCGGATCCCCGGCTACACCGAGCTCGAGAAGCTCAACATCGCGAAGAACTTTCTGGTTCCGAAACAGCGCGAGACCAACGGGCTGCCCGACAAGCAGGTGCTGTTCGCGGATGCGGCGCTGCTGTCGATCATCCGGCACTACACCAAGGAAGCCGGCGTCCGTAACCTCGAGCGCGAAGTTGCTGCCGTCTGCCGCAAGGTGGCCGTCAAGGTCGCGGCCACCGAGAATCCGAAGCCGATCGTCATCTCGGCCAAGTCGATCGAGAAGTACCTCGGTCCGACCAAGTTCCGCTACGGACGTGCCGAAGAGGACTCGATGGTCGGCATCACGACCGGCCTCGCGTGGACCGAAATGGGCGGCGAGCTGCTCAACACGGAAGTCACCGTGCTTCCGGGCAAGGGCAAGCTCACGATCACCGGCCAGCTCGGCGACGTGATGAAGGAATCGGCCGAAGCCGCGATGAGCTACGTGCGATCGCGCGCGCAGGAGTTCGGTTTCCGCAACGACTTCTACCAGACCATCGACGTGCATCTGCACGTTCCCGAAGGTGCGATCCCGAAGGACGGTCCGTCGGCAGGCATCACGATGGCGACGTCGCTGGTCTCGGCGCTCACGCGCATGCCGGTGCGTCACGACACTGCGATGACCGGCGAGATCACGCTGCGCGGGCGAGTGCTTCCGATCGGCGGCCTCAAGGAAAAGCTGATGGCCGCGCACCGTGCGGGCATCAAGCGCGTGATCATTCCCGCGGAGAACGAGAAGGACATCCAGGACCTGCCGGCGTCCGTCATGCGGGCGCTGACGATCCGAACGGTTGATCACATGGACGAAGTACTGGATGCAGCGCTGATGCTGCCGGAAGGCCGCAAGTCGGTGTTCCTCCGGTCTCGTCCACGTGATCTCGGTGCGCTGCCTCTGGAGATGGAGCTTTCGAACCCGGTTGCCGCGGCAACGCCGGCGGCAACGCCGGGCGACGTCACCGAGGTCATCACGCACTGATTCTGTTTCCCGGCTGAAATCGAAAAGGCGTCTTCGAAAGAAGGCGCCTTTTCGTTTCAAGCCGTCCCGGGCGGTTAGCTCAGTCGGAAGAGCATCGGTTTTACACGCCGAGGGTCGCTGGTTCGAGCCCAGCACCGCCCACCAAATCTCTCAACCCAGCGGGATTCCCGTCGCGTCCAGCCACGTGCGATAATCGAAGTAATCGCGATGCGCGCTGATCTTTCCGCCGCGCACTTCGAAGACCCCGGCGACGGGCAGATCGAGCACGTTCTTTCCCCAGCGAAACCGGTCGATGCGTTCGGTGAACACCACCGGGCCGTCGGACGCGACGTTCAGGTTCACGATCTCGATCGAGTCCATGAGCTTGGCGAATCCAAGGAAGGCCGCGCGAATGGCCGGTGCGCCGACCGCCGCCGGCACCGGGATGTTGTGGTAAACCGCATCGTCGGCGAAGAAACCCATCAGCACGTCGATGTCGCCGCGAGGCCACGCGTCGAGAAAATCGAGGACAACTTTCGTCGGATTCATTGCTGCTCCTTCGCGTCATTCCATGCGGTCATTGCGCCACGTAGCCGCCGTCGACCACGAGCGCATGCCCGGTGACGAACGACGCGCGATCCGACAAGAGCCACACGGCGGCCTCCGCTACTTCGGCCGCTGTTCCGAGTCGGCCCATCGGTTTCATCCCGACGAGCGCATCGACGAGGCCTTCCCGGGCCTGCGCCAGCCGGTCGAGCATCGGAGTTTCAATCACTCCGGGACAGATCGCGTTCACGCGGACCCCGGACCTTGCGGATTCGATCGCAGCCGTTTTCATGAGTCCCAGCACGGCATGCTTGCTCGCCACATAAGCGGAGAACGCCCCGGCGCCGACGAGGCCCGCGATCGACGACGTGCATACGATCGAGCCGCGCCCGCGCCCCGTCATCTGTGGGACAATGACGCGCAGGCAGTTCCACACGCCAATCACATTGACCTCGAGCACGCGCCGGAAAGTCACCTCGTCGTATTCGTCGAGTGACGCGACACGGCCTTCGATGCCGGCGTTGAGAAATGCGCCGTCCACTTGGCCGAGCACTTCCGATGCGCGGGCGAACAGCGCGTCGACCTCGGCGCTGCAGGTTACGTCACAGATCACAGCGACGGCCGTGCCGCCGGCATCGCGGATTTCGCATGCGGCATCCTCGCTACCCCGCGCATCCACATCGGCGACTGCGACGCGGGCTCCTTCACGCGCGCAGGCGAGCGCTGCGCTGCGGCCGATGCCCGATGCGCCGCCCGTGATCACGATGCCTCTTCCTTCCAGACAGCCGCTCATCGAAACCTCCTCACGATCGCCGCGCAACGAAGCCGTATGCGGCATGACTCGGCGATGCTCCGGCGGCGAGGTACTCGCCGCGCAGTCTCGAAAAGCCGTCGCCCGTCGCGGCGCCGGCGACGTGCGTGTTCGCGTCGATGTTGTAGAGGCGGGCGGCATTGCGACCGAGGATGGCGCGCTTGACCGGGCCGTCGGCATCACCGAGCGGCGCGAAGCCGTGCTGCTTCTGCAGGTCGCCCGGAATCTCGATGCGCCGGAACGCTTCGATCTGCCACTGCGGCGATCCGTACCAGACCGCATCGGTTCCCCACAGCACGCGATCGCTGCCGAGTCCGCGGATCAGCGTGCCGAGCATCGCAGCGCAGTGTCGCGGGTGCGTGATCACCGAGCTCGCAAAGCTGGTGCCGAGCTCGCCGTAGACGTTCGAAACCCCGTGTTTAGCGGGAATTTCGGCGAGGTCGGTCACCCAGTCCGTGCGGCCGGTGCTTTCGAACTGCGCCAGGCTTTCTTCGGGAGAAGTCAGGAAAGGCTTGAGCGCCGAATGGTAGATGATGAAATTCAGATCCGGCCAGTCTTTCGCGGCGCGGGGCAGATCGTCGACCATTGCGTAGCGCCAGTTCTTCCACGACGTGAGGTAATCGGCAGGAAGCAGGCCCTTGTGAATGCAGACGTTGCGGATGCCGGCCTTGCGCATCTTTTCGTAGGCCGGATACATCAGCTTCTCGTCGTCGAGCCGCCACGGGTATCCGGACGGCGCGAGCGGATCGCCGACCGTATAGCCTTTCCAGCTGTCGGGTTTCAGAACGGCGACAGCGCGGTCGATCTCGTCGAGCCAGCCGGGCTGACCCGGCCGGATGACGGCGTGACACAGCAGCCGCCGCGATCCGGCGATCGCGTTGACGATGGCGCGGGCTCGCGCGAGATCTTCGTTGTCGAGAATCATGTTGTCGGCCGAATCACTCGGTGCGGCCGACAGCAGCGCAATGGTCGTGTCGCTGTCGAGGAAGACTTCCTTGACGTAGTTCTCGAACTTGTAGCGCTGCATCGTGACGCCTTCGGCGGCAAGCGTCGGATTCCAGCGCTTCGCGTACTCACCGAGCGCGAGGATGCCGTCCCACGTGAAGTCGTCGCGGACGAAGTGGTTCTGCACGTCGAATACGAACTGTCCGCGGAGTTTCGCCGCACGATCGGCCGCGGCGTCGGGGTCGGCGGCCTCAGCGACTCCGACGTCGAACAGTGCACCATAGACCGAGTTCATCACGAGAAACGCGGCCGCCATGCCGCAGCCCGTGCGCAGGAAGTCGCGGCGGGTAAGACCGAGCTTCGCCCCGCCGAGGGCCGCCGCTTCGAGCAGTGCGCGTTCGACGCGCTGCTGGTCCCGGCTCTGGCGCGGCGGGACGTGCTCGCCGTTTGAAACGACCTGGGTCGGAATCGGCAGGCGAGGCAGCACGCTTTCGGCCGCTGCCGTCTGCGATCGTTGCCGTTCATTGAGCCAGATCGACATAGCGTACCTCACCTGTCTCAGAAGTTTTCCGGGCCAGGCCCGCGAACAGCACGCGACGAGCAATCGCCGGCCGCAGCAGCGAGATCGGCGGCTGCATCAGGTGCATCACTTCGAGGAATGCGCGCGACACGACCGGATCGGTTCGGCTGAGCTCGTAGACTCTGGCCGTGTACGCATTGGCGAGGCCGAGCCACCATGCACGTTTTCCTTCGGCTTGAGGAAAGCGCAGGTCCTCGCTCGTCGTCTGCATCCAGACGCCATCGAGAATGCGACCGAAGCGCGAGTGGAAGCGCCGGCCGATCGTGTCCAGGCGGGATTCCTTGCGACCGTCGCCGCCGGTCTCTTTCAGGATGTCGCCGAGCGTTGCGGCGCCGAGAGCGGCCGAAGTCATGCCCTGACCATAGATCGGGTTGAAGCTGCAGAATGCGTCGCCGAGCACGACCAGGCCGGCCGGCATCGAGCCGAGCCGCTCGTAGTGACGGCGAAGATTGTAGGGGAAGCGATGCACGGCGATCGGCGAGCACGGCTCCGCATTGCGGATGGCTTCGTAAACGTCGGGCTCCGGGAGACTGCGTGCGAAGTCGAGGAACCCCTGTTCGTCGCCGGGTGGATAGTCGCGAAACCAGCCGACTTCGGTGACCATCCACAGGTCGTTCTCCACCGGCACGATCACGGCAAGGCGCGTGCCGGGAGCCTGGTGGTAGATGAACAGCGCTTTCCACGATCGACCTGTGCCGGCCGGCGGCCGGTACAGGCGGCTCGCGTAGCCCACGTCCACGCCGACGCGCGATTCGCGAGGAGAACAGAACCCGAGCGACTCGAGCCAGTGCGGCGTACGCGATCCGCGACCGCTCGCGTCGACGACCAGATCGGCCGCGAGCGTGCGCTCGTCACCGTCAGCATCGCGGATACGAAGGCCCGCGATCTTTGTGCCTTCGGCATCGAGCACCAGCCCGAGCGCGTCGCAGCCGTCGGCAATCTCAACCCCGCTAGTCGCGGCGACGCGGGCACGGACCTTCCACTCGAGATACGGCCGGCTCTGGCAGTGGAACTGCATCCCGCTGCGAAAGCGCACCTTCCATCCGCCGTAGTGATGCCAGCGGGTGTCGCCGGCCATGTCGATCGAGTGGGCACCGCCCTGGACCAGCTCGTCGAGCAGTCCCGGAAACAGGCCGTCCAGGACGACCTCGCCGCGCTTGAGCAGAACATGGACGTGGCGGATCTGCGGGACGCCTTTGCGCGTCAGCGGTCCGTCGGGGAAACGGTCGCGTTCCACCAACGTGACGCGACGGTAGTGATCGGAGAGCACTCGCGCGGCGACCAGGCCGGCCATGCTGCCGCCGAGCACGACGGCGTGTTCTCCGAGTATTCGGTGGGCTGCCATCGAAGGCGCCCACCATCAGGCAAGAGCGGCCAGCCGACAATCCCTGATCCGGGGGAAGCACGCCAATCTTTCGAGGAGTCGGCTGTGTTTCCTTGCGAGGTGCGGCGATGCTGCGCGAGGACGTTACTCGATGAGATTCTGGCGAAGTGCGATCGCAACCGCCTGCGCGCGGTCGGACGCCCCGAGCTTCTCGTAAATGCGGCGAAGGTGAGTCTTGATCGTTTCCTCGGAGATCGACAGCAGGCGTGCGATGTCGCGATTGCCGTGACCCTCGGCGAGCAGCTCGACGATCTCGATCTCACGAAGCGTGAGATTGGTGCGGTCCGATTCGACTTTTGCGTCGGCGGCGAGACGCAGCAAGAGCGGCTTGGTCACTTCGGCCTGGAGAAACCCGCTGCCCTGGTGGACGGCGCGGATCGCGCGCACGAGCTCGTCCTTCGTCGCGCTTTTGAGGATGTAGCCGCTGGCTCCGGTGTTCATCGCCTCGTAGACGTACGCGGGATTCTTGTACATCGTGAACACGACAACGCCCGTGCGCGGTGCCTCTGCGCGGATACGCCGAATGGCCGAGAGCCCGCTGCCGCCGGGCATCTTGATGTCCACGAGCGCGACGTCCGGGTCCGTGCGGACGATTTCCGGCAGGCCGCCGGCGGCGTCGCCGGCTTCGCCTGCCACTTCGATGTCGTGTTCGGCTTCGAGCATCACGCGCACAGCCTGACGAAGCACCGTGTGGTCGTCGAGAAGGAAGACGCGAATCGCTGAGGCGGTCACGCAGATTCTTTAATCCATCGGAATGACGATTCGAAGCTCGGTACCGGCGCCGGGGCGGCTGCGCAGCGCAAGGCGTCCGCCGAGGGCTTCGGCCCGTTCGCGCATCGTCGCGAGACCGAAGTGCCCGCGCACCGGTATCGACGGATCGAATCCTTTTCCGTCGTCCCGGATCGTCAGCTCGACCATGGCATCGCCGGTGCGTGCGAGGTCGATCCACACATGATCCGCGCCGGCATGCTTGCGAACGTTCAGCATCGCTTCCTGCAGTATGCGAAACAGCGCCGCCCCGGCATTCGAGCCGATCGCGAGACCGTCGTCTGCGATGAAAAGAGTGATGCGCGTGCTGCCCTGCGCGGCCGCGACGTATTCCCTCAGCGCTTCCACGAATCCGAAATCGTCGAGAATCGACGGGCGAAGCTCGGTCATGACGGCCCGGACCTCGTCCGAGAGACCGCGGATGCCTTCTCCCAGCTCGTCGAGGGCGGCTCCTGCGAAAGGATCGCTTTTGCCAAGGCGCTCGCGCCATCGTTCGATCACGTACTGGAAATGGAAGAAGCGCTGGCCCATGCGGTCGTGGATTTCTCCGGCGATGCGCCGTCTCTCGTCTTCCTCGGCGCGCAGCAGTCGCCACACGAGCTGATGCCTCGCCGCACCCTCACGGACCGCACGCCGGTATTGGGTCTTCGCGTCGCGCGAGAGACGCCCGGCGATGGCCGCGATCACCGTCAGATAGAAGATGCCGAGCGCGAGCTCGCGCAACGACGACCCGGCAGAATCCGTTCTCGTCGACAGGGCGAACAGCCCGCACGAGAACGCGCTGTCGAGCAGCAGGGCGGCGAATGTTTCGCGGGCGTCGAACCGAATCGCTGTGGTCAGGACGTGCAGGTAAAAGTAGGGGTAGATGTCGCTCGCCAGTCCTCCCGTGACGGCGCACATCGCGAATACTCCCGTCGCGTCTCCGAGCATCGTCGCGAAGGCCACGCGGCGAATGGATTTCGACCGCACCACGAGCACGTGGGTAACCAGGGTGTAGAAAGCGACGGCGACGTGAACCGATCGCGCGAGGAAAGGGTCGGGGAGGGCCGCTCCCTGAAGGATCGGCAGCCACGCGAGCATGACCGCCCAGCGAATGTACAGCACCGCCCGCTCGGCGCGGCGCAGTTGTTCGGAGTCGCGCTCGATCACGCCCTGTGGTCCGACCGGCACGCCGCAGATGTCGGCAGCGGTGCAATCGGCCCCACGAGCTCGCAGAAGAAAACCCGCTCCCGCGACATTGACGGACCATATCGATCGGAATGGGGCCAGGCAATGAGCCGGAGTCGATCAGAGCGAAGAGTGCGAGCTCGGCTGCAGCGCTGTCTTCGACGGCCATCTCCAGGTCGAGAATGCAGTGACAACGATACGGCCGCAGCACGTTCAGGCCCGCGAACAGGTTGCCCGAGCGACATCTTTTCGTGGTATTTTCGGCAGACATCCGTGCATCGGTCGTGCTATGGGAGCCACGTGAAAAGGTTCATTCCGACGGCTACTTCATTGGTCCTCGCCTTCGCATCCCCGCCGATAGCCGCCGCCGCAACCGCCGCCCGACCGCGTCGTCCTGGTTTGGGCCGCTCCGTGATCGGCAATGCGCTGGATTCGGGAGCACTCGGCCTCTCGCTGAAGCGCGGCAGCTACGATATCGAAGAGGGGCGTCCCTTATGATTCGAGAGGGCTTCGGAATACTTGTTTTTTGCGGAAGCGCTCTCGGCTTTGTCCCATGGGCGGAGGCAGCCGGGAGAATTGTGCACTCTGCGGACGAGGTTTGTCCGGCCGCCTCCGATCCCTGTGTCGTCAGCTCTCTTATCGTCGTACCGGACGAGACCGTGCTCGACTTTGGAACGCGTACGCTGACCATCACGGGCAAGGGTCAGTTCCGCCTTGCCGGTTGGAACATCCAGGTTCTCTGCGGCTCGCTGGTGGCCAGTACAGGAGACGCCTTCGCCATCAGGCAACGGCGCGGTGAGAGCCCGCAGGGTTACGCCACACTCAAAGCACGCCGCCGTTGCTCTGGCGACGCATTCCCCTGCCTGCAGGACTCCGACTGCACCGCTGGCACCTGCTCGGTCGGCGACGGCAGTATCGATCTGGACGGAGCCGTGCAGTCGGGCGGCGCTTTGGGTGGCGAGATATCTCTCCACGCGGCCGGAGATGTGGTCCTGAGTCGCGACGTCACGTCCCGCCGTCAGCAGTACTTCTACCTTGGAGTTCACTCCTACGGCGGGGCAATGGATGTGACCGGCGACGTTCGGCTTACGTCGCTGGACGACGGCGTTTTGTACGAAGCGAGTGGAGACATTCGGATCGACGGGAAGACCGCGCTTCTGGGAAATGGGTACAGCTCGAACGACGTTGACGTTTTCTCGTCCAGCGGCAACGTCGACGTACGGAACGATATCGACGTCTCGGCGCACGGACTCAATGGTGAAGGTGGGACGGTCTATCTCACGGCTCACGGTGACATTTCCATCGAAGGCGGAACGGCGGAAGATCCGCTCACCATAGCCGCGAACGGCGCCAGGCGTGCATATCCGGCTTACGGAGACGGCGGGCGACTTCACGTGCAATCGGACGATGGCGACATTGTCATCGGACCGCATGCGGAATTTCTGGCACGTGCAGCTACGCCGGACGCATATGCCGGGTATATCCAGGCAACCGCTTCGCTTGGTGATATCTCGTTCGCGGGCACAGTACGGGTCGAGGGCGGGAAGTCCTCTTCGTCAGCGTTCGAGGGCTGTCATGTCACGCTCGCTTCGGGCTCGAGCATCTCGTTGACCCACGAGCTCGGACGCTTTGTGGGAAAAGCACACGAAAGTCTGCTGGTGGAGACGGGCGCCGCGCTCGTCAACTCCGCGGGTACCAACGAATTTAAATACCGTGCCGGAACGCCGGCACCGGTGGTGAACGGTACGGTCACACCCACGGCAACGCTCACGGAAGACGGGACGCTCTCCAGCTGCGGGCCGTGAGCGCCAGCGTATTTCCGCTTCCCTTCACGGCGTTTTCTAGAGACTTCCATGACTCGAAATGGTAGAGGGGCGCCGTGAGCACGGTTATTCGAGCGATGGCCCGCGTGACCCTGGTGTTCTGCCTGATGGCAAACTCGGCAGACGCGGCCGACCGCGTCGTCCTGGTTTCCTGGGACGGCGTGCGCCGGGACGTCCTCCATGAACTGATCGAATGGCAGCCGTTCGATGCGGCGGTGCCCGAGCCGTGCCCGAGCGCCAATCGTCAGCCCGAGCGGCCGGTGCGATGCGGACAGTGGCTCACGTGCATGCCGAACCTCTGCCGGTTCCAGATCGTCGACAGCAGCGACGTCGAAGGAAAGCCGCTGACCAAGCCGCAGCACGCGCAGATGCTGACCGGTTACGGGCCCCGGGAAACCGGAGACATCACGAACGCCGGAACGGTCGCGGTTCCTGCCGGGATGACGATCTACGAACGGCTGGCGGAGGCGCGTCCCGAGGTCGTGACGGTCCATCTCGGCGGCCTCAAGTACATCGGCCGCTCGGTGATCGGCAATGCGCTCGATTCGGGTGCGCTCGGCCTGTCGCTGAAGCGCGGCAGCTACGATCACCCGCGCTTCACCGGCGCCAATACGACAGAACGCGTTCCGCAAGGGCTCGAGTTCATCAACAACTCGACGTCATTCTTCTATTTCATCCACTACAAGACCGCCGATGTCGTCGCACATAATGCGAGTGATCGATCGGACTCCTACCGGGAAGCAATCATCGCGAACGATACGCAGCTCGGACGACTGCTGGATCTCTTCGACGATTTTGGAGTGCTCGACGGCACCAAGGTCTTCGTGACGACGGACCACGGATTCGACGGCAACTCGCACGTGAACCTGCAGAACATCACGGTTGCGCAGACGTGGCTCGCGTCGCGCGACTTCGATCTGATGGACGGTCCGGCGACGCTGCTGGACGTCACGCCGACCGTTCTCGACGCGTTTGGAATCGATGCGGCACAGTTTACGCCTGCGTATCGCGGACATTCCCGCCTGCGTCACTGACGCCGCGCGAGAAGATCAGCGGCGGCGCGATCCGCCGAGGATTCCGCCAAGCACGCCGCGCAGGATCTGCCGCCCGATCTGGCTGCCGACGGTTCGCACCGTCTGTTTCGCCATCGTCTCGACCATGCCCTGGCGGCGACTGGTTCCCCAGATGATGTCGTGAAGCATCCCGCCCTGGCCTTCGGCAGGCCTGGCAGGCGTCGATGGTGCATTTGCGGTGGTCGCGCCGGCCGTGCGGCGCGACAGGATCTCGTATGCGGACTCGCGGTTCACGCGCGCGTCGTACTTCGCGCCCACCGGGCTGCGGCTGCGCACGGCCTTCCGCTCGTCGTCGGTGATGGTGCCGATTCGCGCGCGCGGAGGAGCGATCCTGGCACACTCGACCGGCAGCGGAACGGCATTCTCGCCGAGCGTCGAGACCAGCGCCTCTCCGACGCCGAGCTCGGAGAGCACCGCAGCGACGTTCAGTTTCGGGTTCGGAACGAACGTTTCGGCCGCGACGCGCACGGCCTTCTGGTCGCGCGGCGTGAACGCCCGCAGGGCATGCTGGATGCGGTTGCCGAGCTGGCCGAGCACCTTGTCGGGAATGTCGTCAGGATACTGGGAGCAGAAGTAAACGCCGACGCCCTTCGAGCGAATCAGCCGCACGACCTGCTCGATGCGCTCGAGGAGCGCCGGCGGAGCATCATCGAACAGCAGGTGCGCCTCGTCGAACAGAAAGACCAGCTTCGGTTTTTCGAGGTCGCCGGCTTCGGGAAGGTTCTCGAACAGCTCCGACAGCAACCACAACAGCAGCGTCGAGTACAGGCGCGGCTTCAGCACCAGCTGTTCGGCGGAAAGGATGCTGATGATGCCGCGACCGGTGAGGTCGGTGCGCATGAGGTCGCCGAGCTCGAGCGCAGGCTCGCCGAAGATTTCCTCGCCGCCGTCGCGCTCGAGACCCAGCAGCCCGCGCTGGATCGCCGCGATCGATTGCGGGCTCACCAGACCGTACGCGCTCGAGATCTCGGCCCGGCTCTCGGCGACGAACGAAAGCAGCGCGCGCAGGTCGTCGAGATCGAGCAGCAGAAGACCACGGTCGTCGGCGAGCTTGAAGGCGACGTCGAGGACGCCGGCCTGCGCAGCGCTCAGCTCGAGCATGCGCGCCAGCAGTGCGGGACCGATCTCGCTGACGGTCGTGCGCACCGGGTGCCCGTTCCTGCCGGCGATATCCCAGAAAACCACCGGCGATGCCTCGCCCGCATAATTTTCCATGCCGACGTCGGCGGCCCGCTTGCGAATGTTCTCGTCCGCGCCGCCCGGCATCGCGAGTCCGGCGATATCGCCTTTGACGTCGGCAACGAAGACCGGAACGCCGATTCGCGAGAACCCTTCGGCAACGACGAGCAGCGAGACCGTCTTGCCCGTGCCGGTCGCGCCGGCGACGAGACCGTGGCGGTTACCGTAGCGCGCGGAAAGGAAGACAGGTTTCTCGCCCTTTCCGAGCAGGATTTCGTTCACGCAATGCCTCCGCGGGTCAGAAGAACGATTGGTCGGCGATGAACTGCCGGACGACGTCGCCCACGGGGACGCCGCCGTTTTCCACCTTCTCATTCATACCGCGCATCTTCGGGGGATCGAGCCAATCGACGAGCCCGTCGAGCGAATCCTTGATACCCGGATATCTCTCCAGCGCCGCACGTCGAACGACGGGGACCGCAAAGTTCGCGCCGAAAGCATGGCGGTCGTCCTCGAGTGCAAGAAGACGGAGCTTCGTCAGCGCAGCGTCCGTCGAGTGACCTTCGACGGCATCGACGCTGTGATCGGCCAGTGCCTGGTACAGCTTGGTCGCATCCATCGTTTTCACTTCGGGGAACTGGAAGCTGTAGGCGCGCTTTGCGGCCGGGAAGCCATCGGCGCGCGACTGGAACTCCAAACTGAAAGCGGCGCGCCATCCGCGCGATGCCGCGGCTGCTTCGCTCATCGTCACGGCGCCGGCGCCGCCGCGCACGATGATGGTGTACGGATCGTCGAGCCCGATCGGTTCGGTCCACATCAACCCTGCCACCAGGTATTCGGCGCGAAGGCGCGCGAGCAGCGCATCTTTTCCCTGTGCAAGAATGGAAGCGGCATTGGGCGAGCGGAGGATCGTCGTCAACGCGGTTGCCGTGTATTCCACATAGACGTCGATCTTGCCGGCGCGTATCGCGGCGTCGAGCTCGGCCGTGCCGCCGAGATCCGGCCTTCGTTCACAAGGGATTCCCGACCGTTCGAGTTTCTGCGCGACGATCTCCGCCAGCACGCGCGACTCGGTCGTCGACTTGGCGCCGACGACGACCGGAGGAATTTTCACCTCGTCGTCGCTCGTGCAGCCCCCGATGCCGATCGCCGCAGCGATCAGCAGACATCCAAGTTTGGTCCCCATGTGTTCCCCCGGATCAAAGATTCGGCCGCGGTTAGCATGGTTGGCGAGCAAACACAGCGGCAGCCACGCCCACGGCCGGGCTTCGGTGAAAGTCCCTGCACACGTCGGCCTTACCCCCATCACGGGCCATCGCAGCCGCGCAGGATACTGACAATGCTGTCAGATTCAGGTGCGGACAGGGCCGCGGGCGTCGACGGGAAATAGAAGAAAATCGCATGCTTAGAGCCATTCGAAGGCGCTCCGTCCGGCGCACGGCATTTTTTTGTCCGGGCAATATTGACACCGATGTTGGTAGCCGGCCACAGCATGAAGAACGCCGATCCGAGCAGCCCGCCCCGAGGCGGGACCAGGGCGGGAGGGACTTACATGAACTGTTTTCGACCGGTGATCTCGACCTCGGTCGTCGCGCTCCTGGCGACCACTTCGTTCCTGGCCACGCCTTCGTTCGCCCAGACCGGAACCTGGCGTGGTTACGGCGACGCGTCCGGCTTCCTCAACATCGTTCCGCCCGGGCAGGACGGCGTACTGAACGATGCCGAGGCCATTCAGTTCGAAGCCGGCACCTATCCACCCCACGTCATCGACCAGCTCTCGATGTATGGAGACCTCGTCTACAACGCGCCCGGCCTGACCGAAGAACGCATCCAGGAATTCTTCAAGGACGCGTCGTTCGGTGTGCGCGACGACGACGTGGAACGCACGTACTCGCCGGCGGCCGGCGTCACGATCGTGCGGGACAAGGGTTTCGGCGTACCTCACATTTTCGGCGACACGCGTCACGCGACGATGTTCGGCCAGGGGTATGCGACCGCCGAAGATCGCCTGTTCCTGATGGACGTGCTGCGCCACGTCGGCCGCGGCCGCATGGCCGAGTTCCTCGGTCCCTCCGAGGCCAACCTTCACATGGACCGCGAGACGATCGCGGTCGCACCGTACACCGAAGCGGACCTGACGGCGCAGCTCGAGCTCATCCGCACCGGAACGCCGCAAGGTCCGGCGCTGGCCGACGATCTCGCCGGCTATATCGAAGGCGTCAATGCGTACGTGGCCGAGGCGCGTCTGGATGCGACGAAGCGGCCGGCGGAGTACGACGCGCTGCAGATCGTGCTGCAGGATTTCAAAGCCGAAGACGTCGTGGCGATCGCGTCTCTGGTGGGCGGGATTTTCGGAAAAGGCGGCGGAGGCGAGCTGCTGAATCACTGCGGTCTCACGCGCATGACCGGCGAGCTCGGAAGCGCGACCACGGCCCGTCAGGTCTTCGACGATTTCCACTTCAGCGACGATCCCGAAGCTCCGACGACGTCGCGAACCTATACGCCGTACATGCAGGATCTCGGTCCGTTCGATCCGGCATCCAGCCCCGACGTCGATTGCAATTCGCTGGTTCCCATCGATCCGACCGGCGACGACGTCCAGGAGCTGCTCGAGGATCTCGAAGACGGATTGACCGGCCTCAACATCGGCGCCGGGGCGATGAGCAACGCGATGTTGATCTCGGCAGAGCACACGCAGACCGGGCATCCCATCGCGGTGTTCGGGCCGCAGACCGGCTACTACATGCCGCAGCTGCTCGTCGAGAAGGACGTGCACGGACCGGGGATCGACGCTCGAGGCGTCGCATTCGCCGGCACCGATCTTTATGTGCAGCTCGGGCGCGGACGGAACTACGCGTGGTCGGCGACGTCAGCCGGCGGCGACAACGTCGATCAGTTCGTGCTTCGCCTGTGCGAGCCCGGAGGCGGCGCGGCCACCATCCAGTCCATGGGCTACCTCCGCAACGGCGTCTGCGAGCCGATCGAAACCTGGCAGCACGTGCAGGTGACCAAGCCGTCGGCCGGCGGCATTCCGATCGGGCCGCAGATCATCTACTCGTGGCGAGTCGAGCGCACGGCGCACTACGGCCCGCTCGTTGGCAGAGGGACGCTGACCGATGGAACGCCGGTTGCGATCGCAACGCTGCGCACGACCTACCGGAACGAGCTCGGGTCGGCCATCGGCTTCGCCGAGATCAACAATCCCGATTTCATGGCTGACGGCTATCCGGCCTTCCAGCAGGCAATGGGGCGCGACGTCGATTACACGTTCAACTGGTTCTACATCGACGGCGCGAACATCGGCTACCAGCACTCGTGCCGCTGTCCGAAGCGCGCGCCAGGAGTCGACCCGTATCTTCCCGCGTGGGGCGACGGCCGCTTCGACTGGAACGGATTCCTGACGCTCGCCGAACAGCCGTCGGCGCTGAATCCGCCGGAAGGATTCCTGACGTCGTGGAACAACAAGCAGGCGCCGGGTTTTCGCGCCAACGACCGCAATTTCTCGTACGGGCCGACCTATCGAAGCCACATGTTCGACGTTCGCGTCGAGCCGCTCGTGGCGGCCGGCGGCGCGGTACGGACCGACATGGTCGATGCGATGGAAGACGCCGGCACGTGCGATCTGCGCGGCCAGGACGTGCTGCCGCTTCTCCTCGATGTGCTCGGCCCGACGGCGCCGGTCGGTGCCGATGCACGCGCGCAGGACATGCGCGACCGGCTTGCGGAATGGGCGGACAACGGCACGCACCGTCGCGACTTCGACCACGATGGCGAGTACGACGACCCGCAGTCGCCCGCGATCATCGATGCGTGGTGGCCGCGGCTGTCGCGCGCGATCTTCGACGCCGGAAGCGGACACGCGTTCGACAACCTCGGCATCGGTTTCGACGACGGCAACCGTCGTGCGCACATCGGCTCGGCGTTCCAGGACGGAAGCTACAGCATCGTGCTCAAGGACATGCGCCAGGTCCTCGGGATGCCGGTCAGCGGAACGCTTTCGCGGATCTATTGCGGCGGCGGCGATCTATCGGCATGTCGCGACGTGCTCTGGCAGGCAATGTCGCAGGCAGCGGCGGACCTCGAAGCCGAGTTTGGTGATCCCGCAGTAGAGAGCTGGAAACGTGCGATCGCCGACGAAGATGTGCGCCACGTTGCGGCCGGAGTCCCGACCGTGCCCGCCATCCACTGGATCAATCGTCCGACGTTCCAGCAGGTCGTCCAGATCGGCGAGGCCGATGCGTTCGCGTGCGAAAGCTCGCGAACGTCCGATGCTGCGGCCAAACAGCCGCTCGCGATCGAGAGCGTTTTCGGTGACGGCACGCTGGTGGTCGGCAAACCGAAGGCAGTCTGCGAGGCCGCGGAAGTCGGCGAGACGGCGATCCGCAATGAGGGTGCGCATCTGGCCTGTTACCGCGCGCGTGCGCAGTCGTCCGAGGAGATTTCGACGCCGCGCACGGCGAGCCTGCATTCGCCGTTCGTCTCCGGCGGGGTTGCGCTGTCTCGTGTCAACAGTCTTTGCATCGCGGCAGAAGTCGACGGCGAAGCGTCGCCTGCTGCTCCGAGCGCACGGCAGTGTTTCCGCGCATCGCTCACCGACGCGTCGGATCCAGACATCGAGATTCCGGTGACCGATGATTTCGGAACCAGGTCGATGCGGCTGGTGCGTCTCGACTCCGTCTGTCTGCCCGTTTCGACCCCGGCTCACGCCCTGGTGGATGCGACCGGGGACCTGGCCTGCTTCCGCGTACGCAGGGCAAAAGGCGAAGAGCGCTTCACGGCGCAGGACGTCAACGTCGTGACCGAGCTCGGAGCCAGCACGCAGTCTCTCGTACGTGACGATCTCGTCTGCGTTCCGGCGCGAGTCGAGGTCGACTGACCGGACCGTCTTCCGCTCGACCGAGAGTCTACCCTCCCAGCTCCCGGTCGAACGGAAGGAAGGCGAGCCCGCCGCTGCTCACGGCGGGCTCGCCGCGTTTGTGCGCAAACCCTTCGTCTTTCGTGCGAAACGCAGGCCCGAGTGGCGTAACCCGTACTTGCTGGCCGGCGGATGGGCGCTTAGCTTTGTAGGGGATGTCTGTCTCCAGCAACACCAGCACCGCCGACGATGCCGCCACAACCTCCGGAGTGACGCTTCGGAAGACGATGCGGCACTTCGTAAGCATTGCCCGCGCATTCTTCATTCAGTCCCGTCACAGGCGCCGCGCCTGTACGTATCTTGCGATCACGCTTGCGTTCGCACTGGCCGTCGGCGGCGTCCAGGTACTGATGAGCTACGCGGGCCGCGATTTCATGACCGCGATCTCGCAGAAAAACTTCGACGGTTACTGGATAGCGCTGTACTGGTACCTCGGGACGTTCGTTCTCGCTGTCCCCATCGGGGTCTACTATCGCTGGATGGAAGAGCGCCTCGGGCTGATGTGGCGAGAATCATTGTCCGAGCATCTGATCGAGCGCTATTTCAACAACCGCGCGTACTACCGGTTGCGCGGCGGCGATGCGGTCGACAACCCGGATCAGCGTATCGGCGAAGACGTCCGTCTGTTCACGACAAAGTCGCTGACGTTCTTTCTGATCATGCTCAATGCCACGGTCACCGTGATCGCCTTCATCGGCGTGCTGTGGACGATCTCCAAGCTGCTCGTGACAGTGCTTTTCCTGTACGCCGTCGCCGGAACCGTGGGCAGCGTCCTGATCGGGCGGCGCCTCGTGCGCCTTCACTATCACCAGTACGCCCGCGAAGCCGATCTCCGCTACGGCCTCGTGCGCGTACGCGACAACGCCGAGTCGATCGCATTCTATCGCGGAGAGCGCCGCGAGCACGCCGATCTGCTCATGCGCCTGCTGCGCGCGCTGCGCAACACGGCGGCCATCATCGGCTGGAACCGGAATCTCGGATTCTTCTCGAACAGCTACAACTACGCTGCGCTCGTGCTGCCGACGGTCATCGTCGCACCGATGTACATGCGCGGGGAGATCGAATTCGGCGTGGTCACGCAGGCGGCGGGGGCGTTCGCGCAGGTGCTTGCGGCGGCCTCGCTCATCATCACGCAGTTCGAGCAGCTGAGCGATTACCTCGCGAACGCGCAGCGTCTCGGAATGCTGTGGGAAAACCTCGACGAATTCGACGCGGAGGAAGAGCGCATCGCGCGTGAATCCCAGCTCGAAATCGAAGAGGACAGCCGTTTGATCCGGCTCGAGGACCTCACCGTCTGTACTCCGAAGGACGAGCGTGAGCTCGTGCAGAACCTGTCGCTCGAGCTGCGCAAAGGGCAGAGCATCCTCATCATGGGACCGAGCGGATCCGGCAAGAGCTCGCTGCTGCGAACCATCGCGGGCCTGTGGCCGACCGGCAAGGGCATGCTCGAACGTCCGCCGCTTTCCGAGCTGATGTTCCTGCCGCAGCGGCCGTACATGGTCGAAGGCACGCTGCGCGACCAGCTGCTGTACCCGTATCCTCAGCAGAAGATCAGCGACGAGGAGATCCGCGAGATCGTCGACAAGGTGAACCTGTCCGACGTTTTTGACCGCGTGGACGGCGATCTCGACCGGCAGGTCGACTGGGTCAACATCCTGTCGATCGGCGAGCAGCAGCGCGTAGCGTTTGCCCGCGTGCTGCTGCGCAAGCCGCGTTACGTGTTTCTCGACGAGGCAACCAGCGCGCTCGACGAAGACAACGAGGAGCGCATGTACCATCTCGTGATGGATTCGCACTGCGGCTTCATCAGCGCCGGCCATCGCACGACGTTGATCCAGTTTCATGACCGCGTGCTCCAGCTCGATCGCGAGGGGAACTGGGAGATCAAAGAGAAGCGGCGGAAAGTCGCGTAACAGTCCGAACCGGCGAACCCGCCCAACCCCTGCATCCCGTCCGATCCTTGTTCTCGCCTGGCCGGTCACCGGCCTCGTGCAGGCGGATTGACTCCCCCAAACGAAAATGAATATAGATTTCAAAATGGCCGAACGGCCACATTTGGAGGGAAGTACAACCCAATGGTTTCTCGACGGATTATGGGAGCGCTGGCCGCGACCGGCCTGGCTCTGGCTGTAGTTGCGGCGCCCGCGCGGGCGGCAGAGGACCGGGCGATCCGGGCGCAGATGGAGGAGCTCGAACGCAAGCAGGAGGCCCTCCAGGCGGAGATGCAGGAGCTTCGCAGGAAGCTCGAAGCCGCACCGCCGGCCGAAACCAAGGTCGTCGAGGTCGAGCGCAAGCAGAACGTGATCACCGAAGAGGTCCGCAAGATTCGCGAGGCGCTCGCGCTGCCCGAGACGAAGGAGCTCAAGAGCGAGTACGGACTCGGTCCGGCGGCCTCGAAGGTCTACGGAGTCACGCGCGGCGTGTCACTCGGCAGCTACGGCGAGTTCAACTACAAGAACGTGGTTTCGGACAAGGGCGGGGACGACGACGAGTTCGATTTCGAACGGCTGGTTCTGTACACGGGCTACAAGTTCAACGACACCTTCGTGTTCAACTCCGAAATCGAATTCGAGCATATCCTCACTGCCGGCGACTCCGACGGTGAAGTGCACGTGGAGTTTGCGAACCTCGACGTGCTGCTCAACAAACGATTGAACATACGGTCGGGTCTGATGCTGGTGCCGATGGGTTTTCTCAACGAGATGCACGAGCCGCCGTTCTACCACGGCAATCAGCGTCCGGTCGTCGAGGACAAGATCATTCCGAGCACATGGAGCGCCGGCGGCGTCGGCATATTCGGCGAGCTGCTGCCCGGCCTGACCTATCGCACGTACGCGATTACGGGCCTTGACGCTTCCGGTTTCAATTCCGGCGGCATTCGCGGCGGCCGGCAGGAAAGCATCGAGAAGGCCGAGGATTTCGCGTGGGTCGGCCGCATCGATTACAGCCCGCTCGAGATGCTCACCATCGGCGGCTCGGCGTACCTCGGAGACTCCGGCCAGCACGAGTCGTTCGGCAACGACGGCAACGGCCGCAAAGCCGACGTGTTCACGCAGATCTACGAAGCGCACGGGCAGCTGAGAACGCACGGCTTCGAAGCGCGGCTGCTCGGAGCGTGGGTCGAAGTCGACGACGCGGCTCTGCTCAGCAGCGACAAGGACATCAACCCGCACACCACCGAGCCGGACGAGCCCGATCAGCCGGTCGCCAGCTCCCAGTTCGGCTGGTACGGCGAGATCGCCTACAACGTGCTCCCGCTGATCGATCCCGAAACCGGCCACTACCTGGCGCCGTGGTTCCGGTATTCGCACGTCGATACGCAGAGCGACATCCCGTCGGGTTTCGACGAGAATCACATCGATGACTTCGATGTCTTCGAGGTCGGCCTGACCTACAAGCCGATCCCGCAGATCGTCTTCAAGCTCGATTACCGGAACCAGGATCCGAAGTCGGGCGAGCTGCCCGACGAAGTCCGGATCGGAGCAGGATTTGTGTACTGACAAGCCGCAGCACGTTCTGGCTGTTGTCCTGCTGGCGACGGGCATCGCGCTTGCGATGCCCGTCGCCGCTGCTCGCGCAAAGGTCTACCACGCACGGGATGAAGCTCTCGCGCTCGCGTTTCCCGACGCCGAGCGCGTCGAAGCGCGCGACGTCGTTCTCAGCCAGGAACAGCACGATCGCATCGAGAAGCTGGCCAGGGCGCCGCTCGATACCAGCCTCATCACGATCTACGTGGGCTGGAAGGGGAGCGCACCCGCTGCCTACGCCATCTTCGACACGCACACGGTGCGCACGTTTCCGGAAACGTTTCTCGTCGTGATCTCGCCGGATGGAAAGGTGAAAGCCACGCAGGTCCTGGCGTTTCACGAGCCGGAGGAATACCTGCCGACGCGGCGCTGGCTCGATACCTTCCAGGGCGCCGCCCTCGACGACGATCTGCAGGTTGGCCGGCACGTCGCGGGAATTTCGGGGTCCACGCTTTCCACGCGGGCCGTCACGTCGGGAATCCGCCGTGCGCTGGCTATCTGGAACGTCGTGATCGGGGGCAAGTAGCGTGCGATTCGTCGTGACCGGGGAGTGGACGCGCAATCACCTGCTCAAGGCGATCGTCTGGTGCTTTCTCTCGTACACGCTGCTGCTGTGGATCAGCAACTTTGCGATGTACTTCACGAAGATGTCGCTGTCGCCGCAGTCGGTCGTCGAATATTACCTCGGCAGCGAAGAACGGTTCCTGTCGCCGCGCACCATGCAGGGAATGCTCGAGGTCCTGCATTTCCACGCGTTCGCGATGGGAATCCTGCTGCTGACGCTCACGCACCTGCTGCTGTTCGTTCCAATTTCCATGCGGGCCAAGGCGTGGGGAATCTGCACGGCGTTCGTCTCCGGAATCGGTGACGAGCTTGCCGGATGGGCGGTGCGCTTCGTGCATCCGGGCTTTGCCGTCGTGAAGGTCGGATTCTTCGTGCTGCTGCAGACTGTGCTGCTGGTGCTGATGGTCCTCGTCGCGCGCGCTCTTCTTTTCGAGCAGCCGAGCGCTTATACCGACAGCGACCCGGAAGCCGACGAACTCGAATCGTGAAGCTCGCGGCGGCCCTCGCGTTCACGATTCTGCTTGTTTGCGCTTCGGCTTCGCATGCCGCCGTCGCACGCGACGGCCAGCCGGTGATGGGCACTGTGCTGACGGTTACGGTGGTTGCCGGCGATCGCGCGACCGCCGAGCGACTGGTCAACGAAGCAATCGACGAGGCCCGCCGCTGGGACGATGCGCTGACCATCTGGCGAGACGATGGCGAGCTTGCGCGATTCAATCGCCGTGCGGGCAAAGGCGCGTCGCCTGTCAGCGCGAGGCTCGAGCACGGCCTGCTCGCGATGCTCGAGCTCTCGAAACAGAGCGGCGGGGCATTCGAGCCCGCAGTTGCGATGCTTCCGGAACGCGGCGACGCGCACGCGCTGCTTCGCCGGGTCGGCGATTGTCTGGCTGTAACGCCGGCGCATGACGGGGCCGGCGTTCGCAGCGCATCGCGTAGGGCAACCACCGCTGCACCGGAGCACGCGACCGCGAAGCTCGATGCAGGCTGCGCTCTGGATCCCGGCGGAATCGGCAAGGGCCTGGCGCTGGATGCGATCGTGGCGTTGCTCTCGGGTCGCGGAGCGACGGCGGTGTTTCTCGACTTCGGTGGATCGAGCCAGACCGCCATTGGAGCTCCGCCGGGAAACTCGCGCGGCTGGCCCGTCCTGATCAGCGGACTTGCCGACGGCAAGACGCACGGAACGGTCCTTCTCAACGACTCGTCGCTGTCGACGTCGCGTTCCGGTGCGACCGACACCAGACCGATCCTGGATCCGCGCACGAAGCTTCCGGTCCCCGGGCCCCGTCTCGCGACGGTTCTGGCACGGTCGGCGACGGCGGCGGACGCCTGGTCCACGGCCCTGGTCGTGCTCGGCGAGGATGGCATCGAGAAGGCAAGGGCAGCGAATCTGCAGGTGTTTCTGGAAAGCGCCCGAGGAGCCTCGGCCACGCCAGGTTTCCCTTTTGATCATTCCAGCGCCCCCGGAAGGGAATGATTTGAAAATGAAAGTCAGATTCCGCATGATTCGTGGGCGTCACGTCGAGCGGCCCCGAAGCCGGCAAGTGACCGAGCGGAACGAAAGGCACGGAGCCACCGACACGGAGCCACCGAGATGATCGTCTGCGAATGCACCGGCACCACCGACACGACCATACGTGCGCTCGCGAAGAGCGGCGTCGCGAGCGTCTCCGAAGTCGCGCGTCGATGCGGAGCCGGTAGCTGCTGCCAGTCGTGCCGTCCGCGCATCGCACGCATCCTGCGCGCTACACCGAACAGCGAAGCGTCGGCAAACGAGACCGTCGCCGCTCCTGATCAACTGGCCGTCTGACGCAACGGCTCCTTCCGGAAAACGATCGCTGAAAAACGATCGAGATACGATCGCCCGAAAATGATCGCCCGAGAACTATCGCGCGATGACGCGACGCAGGCCGCGTCCGACGAGCGCCGTCACATCGGCCAGCGCCTGCGGCAACTGCCATGCGGTGGAACAGGCGAGATAGCGCGG
Organism: Candidatus Limnocylindrales bacterium; assembly: GCA_035571835.1. Taxonomy (NCBI): domain Bacteria; kingdom Bacillati; phylum Chloroflexota; class Candidatus Limnocylindria; order Candidatus Limnocylindrales; species Candidatus Limnocylindrales bacterium. Next base: position 369,594 of record DATNBU010000008.1, read on the forward strand.
CGTCCATACCGGCCCGAACTTGTTCTTGTAGCGGCGCAGTCCTTCGAAATTGTAGAAGTGCTCGCCGTAGCGATATACGAGCCGTCCCGCGGCCGCCCAGAGCGAGCCCGGCGCGTAGTCCTCGAGTCCGGCAAGCGGGGCCATGCCGAGACTGAACCATCGATAGCCGTTCTCTTTTCCCCACAGCATCAGCGACGTGAACAGGTAGTCCATCACTCCGTTCGGCGTACCGGTCGCATAGCGCATCAGGTCCACGGTAAGCTCTTCGTGCGAGCCGCCGAGCCACAGATTCGCGAACGCGAAGATGCGTCCGTCCTTTTCGAGCACGGCGCACGGAGTGCTCGAAACGTAACCTTCGTCGAAATAGCCGAGGGAAAAGCCCTTTTCGCCGACGTTCTTCTCGGAAAGCCACTCGTCGGAAATCGTTCGAAGCTCGCCGAGCCGAGAGCGTGTCTCGTCGATGCTGAGCACGCGAAACTTGAATCCGTCGCGTTCGAGATTGCGACGCACGCGGCGAAGCTCGCTCGCATCCTTGCCGTGCTCCAGTGAAAACGTATCGAGATCGACGCGCGCTTCTTCGCCGAGCTTGAAGAGCGACATGCCGAGATCCAGGTACAGGTCGAGGCGGCGCGGCCCGATCTCGTAGAACACGCAGCGCGCATCGAAATCGTCTGCCAGGCCTTGAAACGCCCACAGGAGATCGGACCATTCCTCTTCCGGTCCGACGGGATCGCCCATCGTGACCCACGAGCGGCCGTTGACCCCGTACATCAGGAACGCGGTGCGCGCAGCGTTGAACATCAGCACTTTGTCGCCGACCAGCGCAAGGTTGCCGGCGGTGGAGGTCGAGTCGGCGACGATCCTGCGTGCATCTTCGAGATCGGCCTCGGTCGGCTCCTCCGGTTGCACGCGCGCCGGCCGCAGCAGGCGGATCGCACTGAACACCAGCAGCACGACGCTCATACCAACGCTCGCGCGCATCCACCGCGGCGCGTGAGCATGCAGTGCGAACTCCCACCAGAGCTCGCGGCGATAGTGGACGCTTTCGAATGCGATGAATCCGAGAGCGACTGCGGTGAAGGCCGCGACCAGCACGGCCGCGACCCACGGAGCCGTCAGCGGCTCGTTGAGAAGCGCCGACCTTCGGTAGAACCGGTCGCGGCCGAGCCGGAGTGCCGACAAAAGGACCGCGAGAAAAATCGTCAGCTCGATGTGAAAGCCGGCCAGAAGCGCGGCAGCGGCTCCGACCGCCAGCACCCACACGCCGACGCGGTACGCCGCATCGAGGCGACGCTGAAGGCTGTGCGCGACCAGCAGCAGAAGCGTGCCCGCAACGCTTGCCGTGAAATGCGCGGTTTCGATGATGGGCAGCGGCACCAGTCCGGAGATCGTGCGGAAGCGCGACGTGATCGGCGGCTCGGCTCCGGCCAGCAGCAGCGCGACGCCTGCCGCGAACACTCCGATTGCGAGCAGCGGCGCCGCGATCGACGTGATTCCCTGTACGGCCGGAGCGAGCGCTCCGCGGAGCGCGCGCCGCTGCTGCCGGGCTTCCTGCCACAGCAGCAGGGTCGCGCCCGCTCCGAGCGGCACGAGGTAGTAGCATGCGCGGAATACGAGAATGCTTGCGAGAATCGATGCGCTCGACGCGTCTCTTCCCATGAGCAGGAACAGCAGCGACGACTCGAGCACGCCAAGTCCGCCGGGAATATGGCTGAGCAGTCCGGCCAGCGTGGCCAGAAGGTAAAGCGCGAGGAACGGGGCCCAGTCGATGTGGAGCGATGGCGGCAGCACCACGTAGAGCGCGCTTCCGGCGAGCGTCCAGTCGGCCATTCCGACGACGATCTGCGCCGAGATGATGCGAGGCGATGGAATGGCGAGCTCGAGACCGCGGAATCGAAGCGGCTGCGAGCTGCGCCACGACCAGACGAGAAGCGCGACGACGGGCAGCGCGAGCACGATCCCGAGCGTTCGCGGGGCGGGCAGCACCGCCTGCCACGCGGCCGGGATGGCGATCGGCTCGATGAGAAACACCGTTGCAGCGAGCGACAGATAGCCGATCCAGAACGCCGCGGCGCAATAGACGATGATGCGCGCGATGTCGGCAGCCGAAAGACCCCACGAGGAATACAGCCGGTAGCGGATCGAGCTTCCCGCCAGGTTGCCGAGGCCGACGTTGTGACCGACCGAGTAGGCGACGAACGACGTGAGCGCGGTCCGCGCGCGGTCGAGCGTGCTGCCGACATAGATGCCGGCCAGATAGTCGTAGAGCGTCAGCACCGCGTAACTTGCTGCCGACAGCAGCAGGCACAGAGCCACGCGCGCAGGCGGCAGGCCGGAGAGCGACGCGCGCAGATCTTCGTAGTGGTACTCGCGCATCGCCTCGCGGACGGCGAAGCCGGCGGCTGCCACCACGACGAGGCCAAGAGCCGCGCCAGCGGCGTGCCGAAGTCGAAAGCGCAGAGCTGTCGAAGAAGCCGAACTGTTCATTGCGACGGAAGGCGATTGGCGGACCCGGACATGTGACCGATTGCGCACGCGGATGGTCAAACACCGCGACGCGCGAGCCCGGAGAGTATGAAGCGGAACGCACGCAGAGGAAACGTTCGTCGAGCGAGGGCTTGCCCGCAACGCGGCGATAGGGTTGGAAGTCTCGGTGGCTGAGTGTGTCCGCGGGCGGGGAGCGTCCGGTCTGCATGCCGGGCACCGGACCGCTCGCGCCATGGCGCTGGTGCTGCTCGCGGTGCTCGGATGTGCTCGCTCGTCGTTTGAGACCGGACGCCTCGGACGCATTGCGCTGCATACGCCCGACGAGTCGCCGAGAGGGGTCGTATTCCTGTTCTCCGGCGCTCTGGGGTGGGGAGCCACCGAGGAGTCGGCGGCAAGCCTGCTCGCCGCGGATCGCGTCGTGGTCATCGGTGTCGACCTTGCGATGTACCGGCCGGCGCTCGATGCGAGCGACGGTGAATGTCTTTACCTGCTGAGCGAGATCGAATCGCTCAGCCAGCAGGTTCAGCGCGATCTCGCGCTGCCCGGATATTTTTCGCCGATCCTGGCTGGAATCGGCGAGGGCGGTGCGCTTGCGAGAGCCGCGCTCCAGCAGACACCGGCGGCCACTGTGGCCGGGTCGATCGCCGTCGATCCGACAGCCGCCGTTCGAACGCGCCTCCCGCTGTGTCCGGGCGACGTGGCGTCGAAGAGCGCGGGCGGTTTTATCTATGGACCGGTCGGCACGCTCCCGGGCTTTCTCGCGTTCGGCTTCACGTCCGCTTTCGATGCGGCCGGACGCGCGCAGGCGACGAGTGTGATCGCACGCGGCGAGCCGGCCGTGATCGAGCGCGAGCCTGCGGCGGGTTCGGACGTACCGGCGGCAACTCTGCTCGCCGAGCTCGTGCGCGCCCATTTGTCAGACAGCAGGGACAGCGCCGATGGCGGCAACGGTGCGGCGGCTGCGGGTGGCGCGGACGATGCTGCCGGTGCGCGCGGCGCTGCGAACGCAAGCACGACGAGCAGGACTCTTTCCGCATCGCTCGTCGAGCTTGCCGCAGACGGAGCGGCGGCGAGCGACGGAAGGCCGCTCGTCGTCATGATCTCGGGCGACGGCGGCTGGCGCGACCTCGACAAGACGATTGCCGAATACCTTCGCGGACACGGCGCGAACGTCGTCGGCTGGGACAGCCTTCGATACTTCTGGCACGAGAAAACGCCCGAGGAGCTCGCCGCGGATCTCGACGCGGTGATCCGACGTTATGCGGAACCCTGGCATGCCAGCGACGTGGTCCTCGCCGGATATTCGTTCGGCGCGGGCGTGCTGCCGTTTGCATACAACCGGTTGCCGGAAGCGACGCGCGCGAAAGTCTCGCAGCTCTCGCTGCTCGGCTTCTCGGCGGATGCCGATTTCGAGATCCACATCAGCGGCTGGATCGGTGCGCCGCCGAGCGACGAAGCCCGTCCGGTCGGGCCCGAGCTCGCGCAGATCGCGCCGGGGTTGATCCAATGCTTCTACGGCGAGGAAGAAGACGACTCGCTGTGCCCGAGCCTCGAAGCGAGCGGTGCCGAGATCATCCGCACGGCCGGCGATCACCATTTCAACGGCGATTACGATGCGCTCGCGAAGCGGATCCTCGACGGGATCGCCCGGCGGCATCAGCGGTCGTCCGCCGGCACGCCGGCGAACCGCTGACGGCTACAGGTCGCGCAGCGCGCGCTTCAGGACCTTGCCGGTCGGATTTCGCGGAAGCTCTTCGAGGAAGACGATCTCGCGCGGCACCTTGTAGCGTGCGAGGTGTTCCTTGACGTAGCTCTTGAGGTCATCCTGGCTGATCGCGCCGAGACGCTCGGGAACGACGAATGCCTTCAGCCGCTGGCCGAACTCTTCGTCGACCACGCCGATGACGGCCGCTTCGCGCACCACGGGATGATCCGCCAGAAGGTCCTCGATCTCGCGCGGAAAGACGTTCTCGCCGCCCGAGATGATCATGTCGTCGTCACGACCGTCGACGAACAGCAGTCCGTTCTCGTCGAAATGCCCGACGTCGCCGCTCGACATCATCCCGTTGATGATCTCCTTGCCGCCGCCGCCGGTGTAACCGTCGAACTGGTTGTCATTGGCGACGAAGATGCGCCCGATCGTGCCGCACGGGACTTCGCGTCCTTCGGGATCGAGGATCTTGACGACGGTGCCGCGCGGCGGTCGTCCGGCCGTTCCCGGTACGGCGCGAAGCTCATCCGGCATCGCGATGCTGGCCTGCGCGACTTCGGTCGAACCATAAAAGTTGTAGACGTTGTCCCCGAACGTATCCATCCAGCGCAGCGCGAGCTCGCCGGGAAGCGCCGATCCGCTCGCCGCGACCACGCGCAGCGAGAGGCAGTCGTAACGCCCGATCACTTCCGGGTCGAGCGCGCAGATCCGCTGCATCATCACCGGCACGACGGCGAGCACCTGCGGCTTGTGCTCGTCGATCGTCCGCAGCGTGTCTTCCGGATCGAAGCGATTGCGCATGACGATCGTATTCGACAGCAGCGCGCCGAGCAGGAGATGGGCGCCGCCCCACGAGTGAAAGGCCGGTGCCGCAACGAAGCTTTTCTCGCCGACCCGCAGCGGCATGCGTCCGAGCATTCCGACGAACGTATCGAGGCTGGTGCGGCGCGGTGCGCGCTTTGCGCCTTTGGGAGCTCCGGTCGTGCCCGACGTCAGGATGGTCATGCGACCATGTTTTGCCGGCGGGTCGACAGGCGATCCGCTGTGCGCCCGAACCAGATCCTCGAGCGTCGTGCCCATGCCGTCGCTCGACGACAGCGTCAGGATGCGCGTGCGGTTTCCGCCGCCTCGCTCCACGACCGGCGCGAACTCTTCGTCGAACAGCACCACGCCGCAGTCTTCGCGCTCGAGCACTTCGGCGAGCTGCGGTGCCGCGAAACCGGTGTTGAGCAGCAGCGCGTTGGCACCGAGCTTGTTGAGCGCGATCGACGCTTCGACGAATCCGCGGTGGTTGCGCGCGTACAGGCCGACGCCGTCGCCGCAGCGAACGCCGGCCGCGGCCAGCCCGCGTGCCATCGAGTTGGTTCGAGTTTCGATCTCCTCGAACGTCAGCGGCGGGCCGACCTCGTCGATCAGACCGATGTCTTTCGGCCGTCGGGCCGCAGAGGCCGCAAAGCCGCCGGCGACGGTCGAGCCGTACTTGCCGACGCCCTGCTTGACCAGCGCGCCGAGAAAGCTCGGCCGCAGCATTCCTGTGCTGCCGAGGACGTCAAAAACTTCGAGAAAACGGGAGACGGGGCCCCCTTGACCTGTACCGCGAAGGCTCATGGAGGGCGTTCCTTACGCGAGCCTGCCACCCAAGGGAACAGCAGGGCGCGTTCGAGGTCTGACCGTGAGTTGGGACGGCGTGGCGATTTGCTCCCATGAAGGTATCTGTTAGAAGCGCGGGCTCGGTTGTTCGCGACCGGGTCCATAATTGGATGCGGGGTCGTAGTTCAGTCGGTTAGAACGCCGGCCTGTCACGCCGGAGGTCGCGAGTTCGAGTCTCGTCGGCCCCGCCAGTTCTTTCCGGGTCGTCGGACATCCAGAAAACTGAGCGCGAGAGCGCGAAGACGCAAAAGTTCGGTACGGATCGCGTTAGTCAGAGGCATCATGCAGCAGAAGGTCACAAGAAGCCTTTCGGTCGAAGAGGCGCTCGCCGCGCGCCAGTGGTACGTCGTGGACGCGGCCGACCAGGTTCTCGGCAGGCTCGCAACGCGCGTCGCGGGCGTCCTGCGCGGCAAGCACAATCCGGCATTTACGCCGCACGTCGACTGCGGCGATTTCGTCGTGGTCGTCAACGCCGACCGCATCCGCCTGACCGGCAACAAGGCCAAGGGCAAGATCCACTACACGCATTCCGGTTATCCGGGCGGGACCAAGGCGCGAAGCGCCGGCGACATCCTCGCCAAGGATCCGGAAAAGCTGATCCGCCAGGCCGTCGTGGGCATGCTCCCGCGCAATCGCCTTGGCCGCCAGCTTGCGACCAAGCTCAAGATTTACGCCGGTGCCGAGCATCCTCACACGGCCCAGCAGCCGCACGACCTCGCAGTCTGAAGACCGCGGGCGCCGGCAATACCAGACAAACGGAAATCTCATGGCAGCTTTGACCGATCAGACTTTGGCAACCGGCAAGCGCAAGTGCGCAATCGCGCGCGTGTGGGTACGGCCCGGCAGCGGCGCGATCTCGATCAACGGTCGCCAGATCGAAGAGTATCTGCCGAGGCCCACGCTTCGCATGATCATCGCGCAGCCGTTCGAGCTGATCGGAAGACCGACCGGATACGACGTGCGAGTGACCGTCGTCGGCGGCGGCATTGCCGCGCAGGCCGGCGCGATCCGTCATGGGATCTGCCGCGCACTCGTCGATGCCGAGCCGGAGCTTCGGCCCGCGCTCAAGCGTGCCGGGTTCCTGACTCGCGATTCGCGCGTCGTCGAACGCAAGAAGTACGGCCGCCACAAGGCGCGCAAGCGTCCGCAGTACTCGAAGCGCTGATTCATTAGCCTGGAGAAGATGATGGGAACCTCGCTGGTTCGGGTGGCCGTCGTCGGAGCGACTGGCTACTCGGGAGCCGAGGCCGTTCGCCTTCTCGCGCGTCACCCCAACGTAAAACTGGAAGTCGTCACGTCGGAGCAGGCCTCGGGCCGTGCGCTCGGCGACGTGCATCGCACGCTCGATTTCCTCGGCCTCACGCTCGAAGCTGTCGATGCGAATGCGATCGCCGGCCGCGTCGATTTCGCGCTGACGGCGCTGCCGCACGGCGCGTCGACTCCGGTCGTGCGCACGCTCGTCGAGCAGGGCGTGCGCGTGATCGACATCGGAGCCGACTTCCGGTTCCACGACCTCGGCGTGTACGAGAAGTGGTACGGCGCGCACCAGGCTCCGGCCCTTGCGAGCGAAGCCGTCTATGGCCTGACCGAGCACGCGCGCGACAAGGTCGCCGGTGCGCGGCTGGTTGCCAATCCCGGCTGCTATCCGACCAGTGCGCTGATGCCGCTGCTGCCGCTTGCCGGACAGCTGCGCGGGCCGGTGTTCGTCGATTCGAAGTCGGGTACGAGCGGGGCGGGAAGGGCCGCCAAGGTCGATCAGCTGTTTGCCGAGGTCACGGAAAACATCCGTCCGTACTCGGTCGGAAAGCACCGTCACCAGCCGGAGATCGCCGAGCAGCTGACTGGCGCGGCGGGCGAGTCGCGAGCGGTTCTGTTCACTCCGCAGCTGCTTCCGATCGCGCGCGGGATCCTGACCACGATCTATGCGGACATCGCCGAGGACGTCGATGTCGGCGCACTGCTTCGCGAGGCGTATGCCGACGAGCCGTTCGTGCGCCTGCTCGAAGGCGGCGCGCTGCCCGAGCCGCGCTCGGTGCGCGGCACGAACCTGATCGAGATCGCATGGGTGCGCGATGCGGCCACCGGCCGCGTCGTGCTGATCTCGGCAATCGACAATCTCGGAAAGGGTGCAGCCGGGCAGGCGGTGCAGAATTTGAACTGCATGATCGGCGTACCGGAGACGACGGCGCTCGAGCTTCTGCCCGCGCTTCCCTGAGCCCTGCGGCGCAGGTTCTGCCGCCGCCGGCGTGCGCAACCGTTGTGCAACGACGCACAAACAGGCGGCACGGGACGCGGGTCGATGCCGACTTGCTGCGCGCCGTCATCCTTCCTGCGGCGTTTTCCGCGTTTCACTCTCTGGCACGAGTCGTGCTCAATCCGGGCAACGCGACGACGCCGGCACGCGCCGGTGTATCGTCTGTTTCGACTCGACGCCGAGTCTCGTGGCAACGCTGCCGGCCGCGTTCTTCCTGTACAGACGGAAGATCGCGAAACCGCGCAGCGTTTTTTTTTTGCACGCATGGAGGAAGACGAGGATGACGAACAGCAACCACGGCAATCCGAACGACACGCGACGGAAAGGAATGGCGGCGACTGCGGCCCGGATGCTCGCCGCTGCGCTCGTCGTGGCAGTTGCCGCGACCGTCGGTCATGCGGCCGCGCTCGAAAAAGACGAGATCAAGCTCGGTTTCATCAAACTGACCGATTGCGCTCCGCTCGTCATCGCCAAGGAGAAGGGGTTTTTCGAGAAGGAAGGCCTGTTCGTCACGCTCGAAGCACAGGCGAACTGGAAGTCGCTGATGGATCGCGTGATCGACGGCGAGCTCGACGGCTCGCACATGCTCGCTCCCGCGCCACTCGGCCACACGGAAGGTCTGCTGACCAAAGCGGACATCATCGTTCCGTTCGTCATGTCGCAGAACGGTGCCGGCATTTCGGTCTCGAACGAGGTCTGGCAGCTCATGAAACCGAAGCTGCCGCGCGACGAGAACGGCAAACCCAGACATCCGATCAGCGCCGAGTATCTCAAGGCTGCGCTCGAAGACTTCAAGAACCAGGGCAAGCCGTTCAAGATGGCGATGACGTACCCGGTGGGTGTCCACAACTATTCGCTGCGGTACTGGCTCGGTGCCGGCGGCATCAATCCCGGCTTCTACACGCCGACGGACTCCGACGGCGTCACCGACGCCGATGTGCAGCTCTCGGTTACTCCGCCGCCGCAGATGCCGGCGGTGCTTCAGGCCGGAACCGTCCAGGGCGTGTGCGTGAACGAGCCGTGGCACACGCAGATCTCGGTGCGCGGCCTCGGCGTGCCGGTCACGTCGAGCTACTTCACGCACCGAGGCCTGCCCGACAAAGTCTTCGGCGTGACCAAAGAGTGGGGAGAGAAAAACCCCAATTCGTTGAAAGCTATCGTTCGCGCGCTCCTTCAGGCCGGCAAATGGCTGGATGCGAGCACCGAGCATCGCGACGAAGCCGCAAAGATCCTCTCGCGGCCCGAATATGTGGGCGCCGACTACGCGATCATCTCGCGAATGCTCGACGGCAAATTCGGCTACGGCGAAGACGATCTGCGCGACGAACCGGACTGGGATGTGTTCTATCGCGACCATGCGACGTACCCTTACTACTCGGGCGCGATCTGGTGGCTGACGCAGGTGCGGCGCTGGGGGCAGCTCGAGGCCAAACCCGACGAGTGGTACATCGACCTCGCAAAGAAGGTCTATCGTCCGGACATCTGGAACGACGCAGCCAAAGAACTGGTCGCGAAGGGCGAGATGACCGAAGCGGAAATTCCACAGACCGACGGCTTCAAGGATCTTCCGGCAGGCAACTTCATCGACGGCATCGCCTACGACGGCCGTCATCCGAACGAATATCTCAGGAAGTTTGCGATCGGGCGGAAGTGACCGCGATCGAAGCGTCGCTGTCGGACGCGTCCCACGGCATGCTCGCCGCGATCCAGTGCGTGACCTTTTCGGCCTGATCGTTGCGGTGCAGATGACGCGGAGGCTGCGCGAACGTGGAATACGGAGTGCAGCGCAGCACGACTCTGTCTTCCTGCGCGGCCATGGTTTCCACCACGGGACGCGCCTCGGCCGGAAGCGGCTGGCCTGACATCCGGCCGGCGACCGCCATCATCACGTCCACGACCACGTCGGGATCCGTTTCGACGCCGGCGTTGCAGTACACCTGCAGGTAGGCAAACGGCCAGCGCTCGTCGAGGATGCAGAGGCTGACTTTGCCGGAGCGCGCAACGGCCGTCGTCTTCGCGCGCCCGCGCATCGTGGAGACGAGAAGGTCATCGCCGTCCGTCGGGATGTAATAGACGATAGACATCGACGGTCCGTCCGAGCGTCGCGGGTATCCGAAGACGCAGGTTCGGTGCGTGCGGACGAACTCGCGTCGTTCGGACGGCAGCATGTCCCGGTCCGTCGGGGCGGTGAACGGGTTCGCGGCAAGCGGGAGAAGCTTCATGACAGGGTTCCTCCGATCCTTGTTATCGAGTGATAATAGTCCATACTACGGATGCGATGCCGACTGCAAGGAGCAGAGCGCAGCCGCGGACCCGGGTGGTCCGCGACGAGATCCGTGAGGAGCTGCTCGACGCCGCGCTGGCGGAGTTCGCCGAGAAGGGGTTCGACGGCGCGTCGACGCGCGCCATCGCGCGACGCATCGGTGCGCACCAGCCGCAGATCCATTACCACTTCGAATCAAAAGAGGCGTTGTGGTGCGCTGCCGTCGACCACCTGTTCGCGAAGCTCGGTCAGGAGATGGGGCAACTCGACCTCACTTCGTTCGCGACGGATTCGGTCGATCCTTCCTTACGCGCCGTACGTGCCGCGACCTTCGCAGAAATGATCCGGCACTTCGTGCGCTTCGCGGCTGCGCATCCCGAGCTCAACCGCATCATGGTGCACGAGGCCACGGTTTCGAGTGAGCGTCTCGACTGGATGGTCGAACATCACGTGCGGCCGCTCTACGAAGCCGGCCGCTCGATGTGGAAACGATTGCAACGCGACGGTGTCGCCGCCCCGATCAACGACCGGCTTTTCCATTACGTGCTGGTCGGTGCTGCTTCGATCCTGTTCGTGAACGCGCCCGAGGCGCGTCTTCTCCTGGGCGTCGAGCCGACCTTGCCACGCTGGGTAAAGGCACATGCCGACGGCCTCGTCGCGATTCTCCTGCCGGGCGCCGAACGCGCCATTCGCCCGACGGGCCGGCGCGCGCCTGGCCGCGCCGCGAAGAAGTCCGCGAGGAAATCCGGATGACGGCACAGCCGGGCATCGACACCGATCTCTACAGCGACTCCGCGATCCGGGATCCGTTTCCTGTTTACAGGGCGATCCGTGATCTCGGCCCGCTCGTGTGGTTGAGTGCGCACGACATGTGGGCCGTCGGCCGCCATGTCGACGTGCGGCAGGCCCTGCTTGCCGATTCGGTGCTCCTGTCCGGCCACGGCGTTGCCGCCAATTCGTTCGTCAATGCCGAGCCTGCGCGTGTCACGCTGACTACGGATGGCGATCTTCATCGCCGGTTGCGCAGCGTCGTGATGAAGCCGATGACCCGCAGCGGCTTGCGCGATGTGCACGACGAGGTGCGACGCCTCGCCGAAACGCTGATCGACGAGCTTACTTCGCGCGAGCACTTCGACGGTGTCGTCGATTTCGCCCGGCTGCTGCCGGTCAGCATCGTCTCCCGGCTGGTCGGGCTTCCCGACGACGGCCGCGAGCGAATGCTCGACTGGGCGGCAGCTATCTTCGATGCCCTGGGCCCTGCGAACGATCGCGGCATGGCTGCGTTTCCGCTGGCGATGGAGATGGCCGCCTTTGCTGCCGGCATGGATCGCGCGCGCCTGAATCCCGACGGCTGGGCCGCGAGGCTGTTCGGTGCCGCCGACGCGGGTCTCGTCGAACATGGCGACGTTCCGGGAATGCTCATCGACTACATTGCACCGAGTCTGGACACGACCATCCTGGCGAGCGGCCATCTGCTCTTCGAGCTCGGATCTCATCCGGAACAGTGGGAGCTGCTGCGGAGCACGCCCGGGCTCGTCGCGGGAGCCGTGGACGAAACCTTGCGCATGCATGCGCCGGTGCGAGCCTTCACGCGTTTTGCGTCAGAGGACGTTGCGTTCGGCGACGCGACGCTGGCGGCCGGACAGCGCGTGCTCGTGATCTTCGGCTCGGCCAACCGCGATGAACGGCGTTATGCCGATCCTGATCGTTTCGACATCACGCGCGACGCGAAGGACCATGTCGGATTCGGGTACGGTTCCCATCGTTGTGCGGGCGCGTTTCTCGCCGAGCTGGAAATGGAGTCGCTGCTGCTTGCGATGATTCCTCGCGTAAAGGCCATCGAAGTCGGAGAGCCGAAGGTGCTGCACAACAACGTGCTGCACGGGTACGAAAGCTTCCCTGCATCTTTTCGGACGTAGCGCCGAAGATCGCGCCGAACATGGCGGCGAACGAGCTCGCCGCGGGCCGCCGGGTTTTCAGCGCGCGGCGCGATTCGCAAATGCTCCGGCCGATAGCAGGACGACGATCGCGTTGGCGCTCCACGCTGCAACCATCGGCGAGAGCGTGCCGGTCCTTCCGGCCGACAGCGCAAGGCCGGTCAGGATCCAGTATCCAAAGCCGATCACGAGCCCGACGGCCGTTCCCCTTGCCAGACCCGAGCCGCGTCCGGCTCGAAGCGCGACTGGCACGCCGAGCAACGCCACGACAAAACCCGCAAACGGCCACGCGAGCTTGTGATGCAGGTCGACGAGCAGCTCGTCGGCGGCAAGACCGCGCGCCTCGAGCTGACGGATCTGGTCGCGGAGCTGGGCGAAGCTGAATTCTTCGGGCCGTCGCTTTCGGGCTGCGAGGTTCTCCGGATCCTCGTCGAGCACGAACTCTCCGGGAGCGAGCGGACGCACGCGCAGGTCGTTGCCGTCGAGCTCCTTCACCAATCCGCCGGACGCGATCCAGCGGCCGTCCTGCCACGTGACCGAATCGACTTCGTCGACGCGATGCAGCTGAAACTGCCGGTCGGCTTCGTAGAGGGTCAGGCCGCTGATCCTGCGCGTGCCGGCGTCGTAGCGGCGGATGTGCACGAAGCCGCGGTCGCTCTGGTACCAGATCGACGCCGCGTCGAAGACGCCGCGATAGACTTTCTGCTTGAGCTCGACATCCCACAGCCACCGCGAGCGCGTCGCCGCCACCGGCACGACGTTTTCGCTCCAGTACAGCGCCCCGATGCTGAGCAGCAGCGCACACGTGATGATCGGTGCGGCGATCCGCCGCGTGCTGATCCCGCACGCGCGCAGCGCGAGGATTTCCCGGCTGCGCGACAGCACGCCGATCGACACGAGGGTCGCGAGCAGGCTCGCGGCGGGAAAGACGTCGAACAGGATCTTCGGCAGCTTGAAGAGGAAGTAGCTCACCAGCGATGTCGACGACGGCGAGAACGGCAGGACCTCACCGATACGGTCGAACACGTCGATGACGACGTACAGCGACGCGCCCGCGAGGATCGCCGCAACGAACGTCAGCGTCCACGTGCGCGCAAGATACCGCCAGATGATGCTCACGGGCCGCCTCGCACGCGGCCGGCGGGCTCCGGCTGCGCAGCGCGTGCAGGCCATCCGAGAAACGCACGAACGGCGTTCCTGCGCGTGCCGCCGGCGCTTGCGCTTGCGGGCAGCAGCAGCGGAAGTGGCGACCGGTCGCGTGCGATCCGCGAGAGCGTCCACAGCGAGAACGACGCAAGCACGAGATCGGGCAGCCACAGCGCGACGGCAGGTGCGAGCGCCTGTGACCGCGCAAGCGCGACCGCGATCGTCAGGAGCCCGTAGAACGCGAGGATCGTGCCGATCGAAATTGCGACCGCCCGTCCGCGCGATGCGGGCGTCGACGAAAGTCCGAGCGCGCAGCCGAGCATCGCAAGCGCGATTGCAACCGCCGACAGGCTGAAGCGCCGGTGCAGCTCGATCGCGGCTTCGCGTGCGCGGCCCGCGTCACCGCTCGACAGCTCGGCACGCATGTCGTCCCAGCGCAGCGTCGCCGGCTCGTCGCTTTCGGTCTTCGCACCGGTTGCCGTGCGCAGCTCGAGGCTGACCTCGAGAGAGCGGAAGCTGGTCACGTCGTACTCGGCCTGATTGCCGCGCGACGTGACGCTGGTTCCGTCGAGCAGCTGCAGGAAAAGCCGGCCGGAATCCTCGTGCGCGCCGACGTGTCCGCTGCGCGCGAACACGGTCTGGCTGCCAGCTTGTCCGCGCTCGTCCGACAGCAGCACGCCGACGAGATCGCCCGTGTCGTCATCGATGCGATCGACGTAGACGACCATGTGTTCGAACTCGGTGTTGAAAAAGTGCGGCCGAAGCGCGGCCGACGCGCGCGTTTTGGCGATCTCGAATGCGGTGCGCTCGATCTCGCGATGTCCCCATGGTCGCGCCGTCATCGACAGCGCCAGCGTCGAGACGCCGACGACGAGCGCGAGCACGAGAACCGGAGGCAGCACCTGCCAGACGCTGATTCCGGCCGCGCGAATTGCCACCGTTTCGTGGTCGGTCGCCATGCGGCCGAGCGCGACGACGACGCCCAGCAAAAATGCCATCGGAAGCGTCGCTTCGAGGAACGACGGAAGAATCGCAGCCAGAAGTCGCAGCACGAGGGCCGCCGGCACGCCCCGCGCGAAGATCAGCTCGATCAGCGCGACGACTTTCACGAGGAAGAGAATCGACGTGAAAATTGCGATCCCTGCGAGGAAGGCACCGCCGATCTCGCGAAGGAGATACCTTCGCAGGGTTTTACCCATGAATGCGGGAGTGTAATGAACGGGCCGTGTCCCGCAAATCCTACGTCGCCAAAGCGCGCGCCGAGTCGCCGACGCACAACCGTGATACCGAGCGGGTTCTGGTCGCCGGCCCCAACGCTGTCGAAGCGGTGCTCGATGCGATCTCCCGCCGCGGCCGGAATCAGGGCGGTGCCGGTGCAACGAGCCTCGCCGACGCGGATCGCCTCCCGAACGTCGCGTCGGTTTATCGCGTGTATCTCGAGGAGACGGCCGGCGGTCGCAGCCAGCGGCTGGCCGCGCGTGCTCACGAGGTCAAAGTGCCGGTCTCGATGACCGGCAAGGGTGAGTGCGACAAGATGGCCGGCGCGCGCTGCCAGGGTGTCGCAGCGGAAATCGCGTACGCCTACGCGGATCTCGACGACATCCTTGCGCGGCCAGGCCTGGTCGTCTTCCTCGATTCGATCGCCGATCCCCACAACCTCGGCGCGGTGCTTCGAACTGCCGAGGCGGCCGGTGCGTCCGCCGCCGTGATCCCGGAGCGCAGAGCCGCGCAGGTCAATGCCACGGTCATGCGGGTTTCCGCCGGCGCAGCGGTCTTTCTGCCGGTCGCGCGGGTCACCAACCTCGGCCGCTCGCTGCAGCGGGCGAAGGAGGCCGGATTCTGGATCCTCGGCCTGGACGCCGAGGGTACCGCCGTGGTGCCGCGGGCCGGTGACGATCCGCGTACCGGCGATCGCATCGGGCTCGTGATCGGCGCGGAGGGCGAGGGGATGCATCGCCTGGTCGCCGAACATTGCGATGAGCTCGCCCGCTTGCCCATGCGGGGGCGTGTCGAGTCGCTCAACGCATCCGTCGCCGCCGGTCTGGCGATTTATCGCCTTCTCGACGGCGATCTGTTCGGAAAGGACACGCCGGCACCCCGCCGGTCGGATCGGTAGCCTCGAAGCGACCCACGCCGAAATGCCGGAATCACGGATTTTTTCCGGCCCGATTTGACACCTCAGCAGTCGGTCGATAGTAGCCCGGGTTTCGATTTCAGAACCTGGGGCACTCGTTCTGGCGTCAAGCGCCGTGGGCGGGGTGTTGCCAGGGAGGGTTGAGCGGTTTCCGGAATATGAATGTGAGGGCGGGAGCCCGAGCGTTAAATGCGAGGGCGAGAGCCCGAACATCAATAGGAAGGAAGCCGGCTGGATCCGATCAATGTTTTGCGGTGCCGATGTAGCTCAACTGGTAGAGCACCTGATTTGTAATCAGTAGGTTGCCAGTTCGAGTCTGGCCATCGGCTCCATGTCACGCATGTCCGAAGGAACCGGAGAGACGGCTAAGCGGAGAGGTACCCGAGTGGCCAAAGGGAGCAGACTGTAAATCTGCCGGCAATTTGCCTACGAAGGTTCGAATCCTTCCCTCTCCACCATTTTCCTTCGGCGCGCGCGCCGCGAACAGATCGGATTCTGCCTGGCAAGCCGCTGCGACCCACGGTGAAAGAGTTCGTGCGGGAGTAGCTCAGATGGTTAGAGCATCAGCCTTCCAAGCTGAGGGTCGCGAGTTCGATTCTCGTCTCCCGCTTCGTTTTTCCACAAGGTCGTGCGGCGAAGGGCCGCTACGTGTTCGGAGGTTGCCCACGTAGCTCAGTAGGTAGAGCACGTCCTTGGTAAGGACGAGGTCACCGGTTCGAGTCCGGTCGTGGGCTCCAGCAACAGAATCCGGTTCACGGCGAACGCCCGGCAGATGAAGAGGGCGCGAGCCCGAACGCTAAATGGAGAGGGCGCGAGCCCGAACGTTAATTAGAGAGGGCGCGAGCCCGAACGTTCAGTAAGCGAGTTCAGGCAAAGCAGCGGTAGCAGAAGGAGTCAGGCCATGGCCAAGGAAACATTCAAACGTACCAAGCCGCACGTCAACGTGGGTACGATTGGTCACGTCGATCACGGCAAGACGACGCTTACGGCGGCGATCACGCTGGTTCAGAGCAAGAAGGGACTTGCCTCGCAGGTCAACTTCGAAGACATCGACAAGGCCCCTGAAGAGCGCGAGCGCGGCATCACGATCGCGACCGCGCACGTCGAGTACGAGACTCCGAACCGCCACTACGCGCACGTCGACTGCCCGGGCCACGCCGACTACGTGAAAAACATGATCACCGGCGCCGCGCAGATGGACGGCGCGATCCTGGTGGTTTCCGCCGCCGACGGCCCGATGCCCCAGACCCGCGAGCACATTCTTCTCGCCCGCCAGGTCGGCGTACCGCGCATGGTGGTGTTCCTGAACAAGGCCGACATGGTCGACGACGCCGAGCTTCTCGAGCTCGTCGAGCTCGAAGTTCGCGAGCTCCTTTCCAAGTACGATTTCCCGGGTGACGAGATCCCGATCATCAAGGGCTCGGCGCTGCAGGCACTGAACAATCCGACCGACGCCGCGCACATCAAGTGCATCGAAGAGCTGATGACGGCCATCGACACGTACGTGCCGCAGCCGGTTCGCGAAGTGGACAAGCCGTTCCTGATGCCGGTCGAAGACGTGTTCTCGATCTCGGGCCGCGGCACGGTTGCCACGGGTCGTATCGAGCGCGGACGCATCAAAGTCGGCGAGGAAATCGAGATCGTCGGCATGAAGCCGACCGTCAAGACGACGATCACCGGCGTCGAGATGTTCCGCAAGCTGCTCGACGAGGGCGAGGCCGGCGACAACGTCGGCTGCCTGCTGCGCGGCACCAAGCGCGAAGAGATCGAGCGCGGGCAGGTTCTGTCCAAGCCCGGTTCGATCACGCCGCACACCAAGTTCCAGGCCGAAGCCTACGTGCTGACCAAGGAAGAAGGCGGCCGTCACACGCCGTTCTTCAACGGCTACCGCCCGCAGTTCTACTTCCGCACGACCGACGTCACGGGCGTCTGCACGCTGCCGGAAGGAACCGAGATGGTGATGCCGGGCGACACGGTTCAGCTCCAGGTTACGCTGATCATGCCGATCGCCATGGACGAAGGCCTGCGCTTCGCCATCCGCGAAGGCGGCCG
>DATNBU010000009.1 GCA_035571835.1 Candidatus Limnocylindrales bacterium
TGCTCTGAACCAGCGTGATCGCCGCCGTAAGCGTCGTCTTGCCGTGATCGACGTGACCAATCGTACCCACGTTGACGTGCGGCTTGGTACGTTTGAATGTTTCCTTGGCCATGGCCTAGCTCCTTTAGTCCGGACTCTAAGGTTCTTCGTTAAGGCTGCGATCGCGTGCGATCAGGCAGCGCCTACGCGGGCTGTCAGCTCTTCCGCTACCGAGTTCGGCACCGGATCGTAATGATCGAACTGCATCGTGTACGTGGCGCGACCCTGCGTGCGCGAGCGCACGTCGGTCGCATAACCGAACATGTTCGCGAGCGGCACGTGCGCCGTGATGATCTGGGCACCGCCGCGCGACGTCTGGTTCTGGATGCGGCCGCGACGGCTGTTGAGGTCACCGATCACGTCGCCCATGTACTGGTCCGGAACCACGACCTCGACGGCCATGATCGGCTCGAGCAGCACCGGCGACGCCTTGCGCATGGCTTCCTTGAACGCCATCGACGAGCAGATCTTGAACGCCATCTCGGACGAATCGACTTCGTGGTACGAGCCGTCGTACAGCTTCACGCGGCAGTCGATCACCGGATAGCCGGCGAGCGGGCCCGCGGTCAGCGCTTCGATCAGGCCCTTCTGGACGGCCGGAACGTACTCGCGCGGAATCGTGCCGCCCTTGATCGCATCGACGAACTCGTAGCCCTTGCCGGCTTCGAGCGGAGAAAGCTCGATGGCCACTTCGGCGAACTGGCCGCGACCGCCCGACTGCTTCGCGTAGCGCAGCTTGTGGTCGACCGTCTTGCGGGGCGTCTCGCGGTATGCGACCTGCGGCTTGCCGACGTTCGCGTCGACTTTGAACTCGCGCAGCATGCGATCGACGATGATCTCGAGATGCAGCTCGCCCATTCCGGAGATGATCGTCTGGCCGGTTTCTTCGTCCTGGCGGATGCGGAATGACGGATCTTCGTGCGCAATCTTGCCGAGCGCGTCGGAGATCTTTTCGCGGTCGGCCTTGGTCTTCGGCTCGATGGCAACCGAGATCACGGGCTCCGGGAACGTCATGCTCTCGAGCAGGACCGGATCTTTCGGATCGCAGATCGTGTCGCCGGTGATCGCGGTCTTCATGCCGACGGCCGCGACGATGTCGCCCGCGTATACTTCTTCGACGTCTTCGCGGTTGTTCGCGTGCATCTTGAGCAGGCGGCCGACGCGCTCTTTCTTGCCGCGCGTGACGTTGAGCACCTGGTCGCCGACCTTCGCGTGGCCCGAGTACACGCGCATGAACGTCAGCGTGCCGACGAACGGATCGGTCATGATCTTGAACGCGAGCGCCGAGAACGGAGTGTCGTCGGTGGGCGGACGAAGCACCTCGGTGACCTTGTCGTCCGGATCCATGCCGACCATCGGCGGAACGTCGTTCGGCGACGGCAGGTAGTCGACGACCGCGTCGAGGAGCTGCTGCACGCCCTTGTTCTTGAACGCAGTGCCGCAGAGCACGGGCACGAGCGTCATCGCGATCGTGCCTTTACGGATCGCCGCGCCGAGCTCTTTGGCGGTGACTTCTTCGCCGCCGAGGAACTTCTCGAGCACGGCTTCGTCGGAATCGGCGGCAGCCTCGACGAGCGCATCGCGCGCGGCCTTGGCGTCGTCGAGCATGTCGGCGGGGATCTCGCTCGTGATCACCGTCCAGCCCATGTCGGCCTCTTCGGCGCTGACGGCTTTCATGTTCACGAGGTCGATGACGCCTGTGAAATTCTCTTCCTTGCCGATCGGAATCTGGATGGGAATGGCGGGAGCGCGCAGGCGATCGCGGATCTGGCCGACGACTTCGTCGAAGTCCGCGCCGACGCGATCCATCTTGTTGATGAATGCAACGCGCGGAACGCGGTAACGGTCGGCCTGGCGCCAGACTGTCTCGGACTGCGGCTCGACGCCGCCGACCGCGCAGAATACGGCGCATGCGCCGTCGAGCACTCGCAGCGAACGTTCGACTTCGATCGTGAAGTCGACGTGTCCGGGCGTGTCGATGATGTTGACGCGATGGTCGCGCCAGAAGCACGTGGTCGCGGCGGACGTGATCGTGATGCCGCGTTCCTGCTCCTGCACCATCCAGTCCATCGTCGCGGCACCATCGTGCACTTCGCCGATCTTGTGGCTGATTCCGGTGTAGAACAGGATCCGCTCGGTCGTCGTCGTCTTGCCCGCATCGATGTGGGCCATGATTCCGATGTTCCGGGTCCTGGAGATTGGTGTCTTACGCGCCATGATCGTGAGCCGGGCAAAAAGCCGTCGAAGCTCCTCCGTTTACCAGCGGTAATGGGCGAAGGCCTTGTTGGCCTCTGCCATGCGATGTGTGTCTTCGCGTTTCTTGACTGCGCCGCCGCGATTGTTCGACGCGTCGATGAGCTCACCGGCGAGCCGGTCCCTCATCGTGCGTTCGGGCCGCGAGCGCGCATTGGAAATCAGCCAGCGGATCGCGAGCGCGACCTGGCGCGACGAGCGCACCTCGACCGGCACCTGGTACGTGGCGCCGCCGACGCGGCGTGAGCGCACTTCGACGGCCGGCTTCACGTTGTCGAGCGCGCGCTTGAACATGTCGAGACCGCTTTCTTTCAGGCGACCTTCGACCGTCTCGACGGCGCCGTAGAACACGCTCTCGGCAATGCTCTTCTTGCCGTGCTCTTGCATGCAGTTGATGAACTGCGTGACGACGCGGTCGTGATAGACCGGGTCCGGAAGCAGCTCTCGTTTTCTTGCAGGTCCTTTTCGCGACATTACCGGTTACCGATTCTCTACTTGGGGCGCTTGGCGCCGTATTTCGAACGACCCTGCCTGCGGTCGGTGACACCGACTGAGTCCAGCGTTCCACGCACAACGTGGTAGCGGACGCCCGGCAGATCCTTGACTCGGCCGCCGCGGATCAGCACCACCGAGTGTTCCTGGAGATTGTGGCCCACACCCGGGATGTAGGCCGTGACCTCGATCCCGTTGGTCAAACGCACACGCGCGACCTTGCGTAGAGCCGAATTCGGCTTCTTGGGAGTCGATGTGTACACGCGTGTACACACGCCCCGCCGCTGCGGGCTCTTGTCGAGCGCGGGCGCCGTCGTCTTGACGGCGAGTTTCTGCCTGCCCTTGCGGACGAGCTGATTGATCGTCGGCACAATCTCTCCTGTTCTTGCGATCGGTCGGTGCGTCGAAGCGTGGCCGATAGAGCCACATCCGGGCACCAAAGAATCGCCGAAACTATGTAGGCCTACGGGCAGGGTCAAACGCGTGCGACGCAGCGCATTCCCCGCCGTGGCTGGGTTTTTTGCCCGGGCTGCAGCTTGCGCCGCATTGCCGGGTCTCGACTCGTCATTCCCGGGGCTTCCCCGTTTCCGGGTACTTGCTTCGGGCTCGTCTCGGCCACCGTAAGGGATGGCCGCTTTCTCGGCCGCACGGGTGCGCGGCCATAGCGGGCGGAGGGGTTGCTGTGCGCAGTCCCGACGCCGGAATCGGGGAGGTCTACCGGGTTTTCATGAAAACGGTAGCGAAACGCGGAACTTTTTTTGCGCCGCGTGGTTTTTTCAAAGAAACCGGCGCAGCCGCCGAGCTTGAAACGCGTGTCTGCGGGTCGCCGGTCAATGACCGACGCGCGTTTTTGCTATCTATTCTCCTCGGCAGTTCACGCGGTCCCCGCCCAGCCCCATTACAATCTTCAGCCCGGGCCGGGTACGTTCCGGGACCATGGCGAAAGACCTCCTGCACGAAAAGGAACGCGGCGAAGAGACCAACTACATTCGCCGCCAGGAAGAAAAGCTGATCGCGAAGATGCGCGAGCGCGCGCGGATCGACGAGATCGCCAGGGCGCTCGGCGACGTTCTGCGCGTCGACGACCCGGAGCTGCTCCGTCGCATCGGTGAGCTCGGCCTTGACCAGGAGACGGGCTCCGCGATCCTGGCCGCACCGCTGGTCGAAGTGGCCTGGGCTGACGGTCATGTCGACGAGGCCGAGAAGGCCATCGTCGTCGCTGCTGCCGAAGAGCGCGGACTGACTCCCGGCACGCCGGCGCACGACAAGCTGCTCGAATGGCTGCGCGAGCGGCCGTCGCACGCCATCGTCGAGGCAGCACTCCAGGCAATGCAGATCGGATTCTCCCTGCTCCCCGCCGCCGAGCGCGAACAGAATATCTCTTCGATACTTGCCACGTGTCGCCAGGTTGCCGAGGCAGCCGGCGGCGGGCTCGCAAAGAAGCTCGGGATCTCGAGCGGCATCGCGAAGGCGGAACGCACGGTGCTCGACGAGATTGCGGAGAAGCTTCACGCACCGCCGAGGAAGTAAGCGCCGGGAGAGCAGCCGAACGCGCGAGCGTCAGCGCCGGACCACGGCCGCGCGGTAGCGGCTCGGGCTGCTGCCGGACATCCTGCGCATCATCCGGCGCAGCGCCGTCGCGTCCGCGTAACCGACCTGCTCAGCCACCGATTCGACCGACAAACGGCTCGATTCGATCAGCATGCGAGCCCGATTGAGTCGCACAGTCTGGATCAGGGCCATCGGGCTGCGGCCTGTGGCCTGCCGAACCTGCCGCGCAAGCGTCCTTGGTGACATCGCGAGCTCTGCGGCCAGGGTTTCGACGCGTGGCGGATTCGGCAGCGCAGTTTCGATACGCGCCACGAGCCGGGCGACCAGCTCATTGCCATTCGACAGCATCGTCGGCACGACGAAGTTCGACTGCGCGTGGCGCGCGTCGATGAGCAGCACGCGCGCGACCGCATCGGCAAGGGCGACTCCGAACTTCTCGCGCAGCACGTGAAGCATGAGATCCGTCTGGGCAAACGCCGCACCAGCCGTACTCACAGGACCGTCGGCGCAGACCATGCGGTCCGCATCGACGATGCACGACGGCTCGCGCTTCTGCAGTTCGGATGCCAGCCACCACGTCGTCGTTACGCGTCGCCTCGCCAGCAGGCCGGCAGCCTGAAGCAGGAAGACCGCCGAACACGAGGCCGCCACATGGCCGCCGCGCGAAGCATGCGCCGCGAGAGCGCGGATCGCGTCCCTTGTGTCGGCACTCGACAATCGGGCCGAGATTGCTTCAGGGGTTTCGAGCCCGAGGCCCGGCACCATCCACGTGGAGAAGTCGCTGCGGCTCTTCTTCTGTATAGCGCGCATAGCGGGCATGGCGACGGTCTCGACCTGCATGCCGCTGCTCAGCATCGTGCCTCCTCCCGCCGGCGAGAGGACACGCCAGGTTGGACGCGCGGACTTCACGCGTGGCGCCACCTGCGATGCAGCGCGAAGGACGTCGAGAGTTACAGCGACGCTCGTCGCATAGGCACCGGGAAGCACCAGAACGGTAAAATCGACCATCGTCTGAAACCGCCCTAAAGATGTCTTATCCGACACTGGCCGTCCATCTCTTTCTGCAGTTCAATCTGCCGCTCGTTCGCAAGGAGGCCCCGATGCCGAACAGAACTACGACCGCGAGATCGCTCGTCAGCGTCAACGAAGATGATTCTCTCGCGGACTTCGTGAAACGCGAGATCCGTTTCGAGAACGCGACGAAGGTCGTCTACGTCGCGGGCTCCGGGCCAGCCGTCATCGTGATGACGGAGATGCCAGGAATCAGTCCTCACGTTGCGCGTTTCGCCCGCTGGGTGCGCGATGCCGACTTCACCGTCTACATGCCTTCGCTCTTCGGGCGCGACGGCGCCGTGCCGGGCGCGGAGGAAGGAGCCGCCGTTTTCCGGCGGGCTTGCATGAGTGCCGAGTTCCGTGCTTTTGGCGCCGGGGCATCGAGCCGGGTCACGCAGTGGCTGCGCGCGCTCGCTCGTCTTGCTCATGAGGAATGTGGAGGCCCCGGCGTCGGCGCGATCGGCATGTGTTTCACGGGCAATTTCGCGCTCACGATGATGCTCGAGCCGGCGATGCTTGCGCCGGTGCTGTCACAACCATCGCTTCCGCTGGACGACCCCGCCGGTATCGAGATCTCGGACGAGGATCTGAACGATGTGGCTGCACGTCTCCGGAAGGACGATCTCTCGGTGCTCGCCTTCCGCTTCGAAGGCGACGCGTTCTGCCGCGGCGAGCGCTTCGCCGCATACTCCCGGGCGCTCGGCGAGCGTTTCGTCGGACGAGTCTTGCCGGACAGCGCGGCCAATAGCGACGTGTCGCCATTTTTCGCTGAGTACGTGTCGACTCCGCACAGCGTCGTCACGCAGCATCTCATCGATCAGGCGGGGCAGCCGACCACTGCCGCACGCGACGAAATCCTCGAATTCTTCCGGAAGCGGCTCGTGTCCTGAAACGGGAATCCAGGCCGGGAAGACGCCCGACGTACGACAAAAAACGGCCCGCCTCCGTAACCGGAGAGCGGGCCGTTCTTTCATGAGCAGAGTTCTGCTCGATCGCTGCGTCAGAGCCTGAGCGCCTGCGTCAGATCGTCCTCGGCCTGCTCGCCGACACCCGGCACGTCGATGTCGACGCCGAGATAACCGACCAGACCCGTGCCGGCCGGAATGAGCCGGCCCATGATGACGTTCTCTTTCAGCCCGCGCAGGTGATCGGTCCACCCGTACACCGCCGCTTCGGTCAGCACCTTGGTCGTCTCCTGGAAGGATGCGGCCGAGATGAAGCTTTCCGTCGCGAGGCTCGCCTTCGTGATGCCGAGCAGCATCGGCTCGGCGATGACCGGGCGCTTGCCCTCTTCGAGCAGACCGTTGTTGAGGTCCTCGAAGCGGCCCTTCTCGATCTGGTCGCCGACCAGCATGGTCGAATCGCCCGGATCCTTGACGCGTACGCGACGCAGCATCTGGCGAACGATCACCTCGATGTGCTTGTCGTTGATGCGCACGCCCTGGAGACGGTAGATCTCCTGCACCTCGTCGACCATGTAGGCCGCAAGCTCCTTCTCGCCCTTGACGGTGAGAATGTCGTGCGGGTTCGACGACCCGGCGTGGAGCTGCTGCCCCGCGCGGATGTAGTCGCCTTCCTGCACGAGGATGTGCTTGCCCTTGCCGATCAGGAACTCGCGCGGATCGCCGGCATCGGGCGAAACCACGATCTTCCTCTTGCCCTTGGTGTCCTTGCCGAACGAGACGACGCCGTCGATGTCGCTGATGGCCGCAATCTCTTTCGGGCGCCGTGCCTCGAAAAGCTCGGCCACACGCGGCAGACCGCCGGTGATGTCCTTGGTCTTGGTCGTCTCTCGCGGAATCTTCGCGATGACGTCACCCGGCATGACCTGCGTGCCTTCCTCGGCGTTGAGGTAGGCGCCTTCGGGCAGCGAGTAACGCGCTTCGTTGCCGCGCGGACGCAGCATCGGCCGCCCTTCGGCGTCGCGGATGATGATCGTCGGGCGGCGGTCCTTCGCGGCCTTCGAAGCCGTGATGACTTTGGTCGCCAGACCCGTGTTCGGATCGACGCGCTCTTCCATCGTCTCGCTGTCGACGATGTCCTCGAAGTGCGCGCTGCCGCCGACGTCGGTGATGATCGGCGTCATGAACGGGTCCCACTCGGCGATCAGCTCGCCGGCCTTGACGCGCTCGCCGTCGCGCTTGCGGATACGCGCACCGTGCACGAGCGGATACCGCTCGCGCTCGCGCTGCTGGCCTTCCTCGAGCACTTCGACGATCGAGATCTCGGCGTTGCGGTTCATGACGACGAGGTGGCCGTCACGGTCTTCGACGAACTCGACCGACACGAAGCGCACGACACCGTCGTTGCGCGGCTCGAGCGTGGTGCGCTCGGCGCGGCGGCTGGCCGTACCACCGATGTGGAACGTACGCATCGTCAGCTGCGTTCCCGGCTCGCCGATCGACTGCGCCGCGATGACGCCGATCGATTCGCCCATGCCGACGAGCTTGCCGCGCGCGAGGTCGCGTCCGTAGCACAGCGCGCAGACGCCGCGGCGGACCTGGCAGGTCAGCACCGAGCGGATGGTCACGCGCTCGACACCGGCGTTCTCGATGATCTCGACGAGCCCCTCGTCGATTTCCTTTCCGGCCGCGACGAGCACTTCGTTCGAGAACGGATCGAGAATGTCCTCGAGCGCAACGCGTCCGAGAATACGGTCGCCGAGGCGCTCGATGATCT
This sequence comes from Candidatus Limnocylindrales bacterium, assembly GCA_035571835.1. NCBI lineage: Bacteria > Bacillati > Chloroflexota > Candidatus Limnocylindria > Candidatus Limnocylindrales > Candidatus Limnocylindrales bacterium. The sequence goes on from DATNBU010000009.1 coordinate 8,068, forward strand.
CGCCGCCTTCGATCAGCGGCGTGATGTCGATGCCGTCGAGCGCGCCGCAGTCCTCCGTGGTGATCACGCAGTCCTGTGCGACGTCGACGAGGCGGCGGGTCAGGTAACCCGAGTTCGCGGTCTTCAGTGCCGTATCGGCAAGACCCTTTCGTGCGCCGTGCGTCGAGATGAAGTACTGCAGCACGGTCAGGCCTTCACGGAAGTTCGCCGTGATCGGCGTCTCGATGATCTCGCCCGACGGCTTGGCCATCAGGCCTCGCATGCCGGCAAGCTGGCGGATCTGCTGCGCGCTGCCGCGCGCACCGGAGTCGGCCATCATGAACACCGGATTGAAGCTGACGACTTCGTGCTTGGTTTCCTTGGCACCGGCGGCCACGTCGGCCGGGACCGTGATGGTCTCGGTCGCGATGCCGCTCATCATCTCTTCGGCGATGCGGTCGGTCACGTTCGCCCAGATGTCGACGACCTTGTTGTAGCGCTCGCCGTTGGTGATGAAGCCGGCTTCGTACTGCTTCTGGATCTCGCGAACCGAGTCGCCGGCCTCGCCGAGCAGGCGGCCCTTGCCGACCGGGATCTTCATGTCCTTGATGCAGATGGATGCGCCCGAGCGCGTGGCCATCGCATAGCCGAGATCCTTCAGGCGATCGGCCAGGATAACGCACGCCTTGTTGCCGCATTGGCGGTACGTGCTGTCGACGAGCTCGCCGAGCGTACGCTTGGTGAGCACGCAGTTGACGTACTTGAAGTCGACGTCCGGCGGCACGACCTCGTACACGAGCACGCGTCCGACGGTAGTATCGACGACCTTGCCTTCGTGGCGGACCTTGATCGCGGCGTGCAGCGCAACGGCGCCCTGGTCATAGGCGACGCGGACTTCCTCGAAGTTCGAGAACCGCTTCTGCTCGCCCATCGCGCCGGGACGGTGGCGCGTGGCGTAGTAGAGCCCGAGCACGATGTCCTGGGTCGGCACGATGATCGGCTTTCCGTGCGCCGGCGACAGGATGTTGTTGGTCGACATCATGAGCACGCGCGCTTCGACCTGGGCTTCGATCGACAGCGGAACGTGCACGGCCATCTGGTCACCGTCGAAGTCGGCGTTGAACGCCGCGCAGACGAGCGGATGCAGCTGGATGGCCTTGCCCTCGATCAGCACCGGCTCGAACGCCTGGATGCCGAGACGGTGCAGGGTCGGTGCGCGGTTGAGCATCACCGGATGCTCGCGGATGACCTCGTCGAGAATGTCCCAGACTTCGGGACGCTCGGTCTCGACCATCTTCTTTGCGCTCTTGATGGTCGTGACGAGGCCGCGCTCTTCGAGCTTGCCGTAGATGAACGGCTTGAACAGCTCGAGCGCCATCTTCTTCGGGAGCCCGCACTGGTGAAGGCGCAGCTCCGGACCGACGACGATCACCGAACGGCCCGAGTAATCGACGCGCTTTCCGAGCAGGTTCTGGCGGAAGCGGCCGGTCTTGCCCTTGAGCATGTCCGACAGCGATTTCAGCGGCCGCTTGTTGGCACCCGTGATCGGACGGCCGCGGCGGCCGTTGTCGAACAGGGCGTCGACGGCCTCCTGCAGCATGCGCTTCTCGTTGCGCACGATGATGTCGGGCGCGTTGAGCTCGATCAGGCGCTTCAAGCGGTTGTTGCGGTTGATCACGCGGCGGTAGAGGTCGTTCAGGTCCGACGTCGCAAAGCGGCCGCCGTCGAGCGGCACGAGCGGGCGCAGGTCCGGCGGAATCACCGGGATGACCTGCAGCACCATCCACTCCGGATGCGAGCCCGACGAGCGGAACGCTTCGGCAACCTTCAGGCGCTTGATGATCTTCTTGCGCTTGGCTTCGCTCGACGTCTCCGACAGCGCGATGCGCAGGTCGTCGGCGACGTCGTCGATGTCGATGTTCGCGAGCACCTTGCGCACGGCTTCGGCGCCCATGCCGGCTTCGAAGCTGCCGGGGCCGAACTCGGCGACCTTGGCGCGGTATTCCATCTCGCCGAGGAGCTGGTTGGTCTCGAGCGTCGTATCGAGCGGATCGATGACGATGTAGCTCTCGTAGTAGAGAACCTTCTCGAGCTGCTTCAGCGTCAGGTCGACGAGCGTGCCGATGCGGCTCGGCAGGCTCTTGACGAACCAGATGTGCGCGATCGGCGTCGCGAGCTCGATGTGGCCCATGCGCTCACGGCGCACCTTGCTCTGGATGACTTCGACGCCGCACTTCTCGCAGACCACGCCACGGTGCCGCATGCGCTTGTACTTGCCGCAGTTGCACTCGTAGTCCTTGGTCGGTCCGAAGATCTTTGCGCAGAACAGGCCATCGCGCTCCGGCTTGAACGTCCTGTAGTTGATCGTCTCGGGTTTCTTCACTTCACCGTGCGACCACGAACGGATCGTGTCGGGAGAGGCGATCCCGATACGAATGGCGGTGTAGCAGCGCGGATCCTTGGGCTTGTCGAACAGCTGCGTAAGCAGGTTCTCCATCAGGCGGCCTCCTCTTCCTTCTCGACGAGCGTGACGTCGAGGCAGAGCGATTGCAGTTCCTTGACCATGACGTTGAACGATTCCGGAAGTCCCGGCTCGAGCGTGTTCTCGCTCTTGACGATGGACTCATACATGCGGGTTCGTCCGGCAACGTCGTCCGATTTGACGGTGAGCATTTCCTGCAGCGTGTAGGCGGCGCCGTAGGCTTCGAGCGCCCACACTTCCATTTCTCCGAGTCGCTGGCCGCCGAACTGGGCCTTGCCGCCGAGCGGCTGCTGCGTGACCAACGAGTACGGGCCCGTCGAGCGGGCGTGGATCTTGTCGTCCACCAGGTGGTGGAGCTTGAGCATGTACATGACGCCGACGGTGACCGGCATGTCGAAGCGCTCTCCGCTCTTGCCGTCGCGAAGCTGCTCCTGTCCGGTGATCGAAAGACCACCGAGCGCCACCAGGTCGAAGATCTCGTCTTCGCTCGCGCCGTCGAACACCGGGGTTGCAACGTGGATACCGCGGCGCGCCTTGTCGGCAAGCACGTGCAGGTCGCGGGTATCGAGTCCGTCGGCAAACGAATCGATGCCGTCGCCCTTGTACGACTTGCGCACCAGAGCACGGATGCCCTCGTAGTCGCCCTTTTCGGCGAGCTCCCACATGTTGCGGCCGAGGATCTTGGCGGCCCACCCGAGATGCGTCTCGAGGATCTGACCGACGTTCATTCGCGACGGAACGCCGAGCGGGTTCAGGCAGATCTCGACGGGCGTGCCGTCTTCGAGGAACGGCATGTCCTCTTCCGGCACGATCTTGGAGACGACGCCCTTGTTGCCGTGGCGTCCGGCCATCTTGTCGCCGACCTGAAGCCGGCGCTTGATGGCCACGAACACCTTGACCATCTTGATGACGCCCGGCGCGAGCTCGTCGCCGGCCGAGAGCCGCTCGATCTTCGCATCGAACTGCGAGTTGATCGCGTAGCTCTTCGACTTCATCGCATCGACGATGCGGGCGAGCTCTTCCTCGACACGCGCGTCGCCGACGTTGATCTCGCCCCAGTACTGGGCCGGGAGCTCGTCGAGCACTTCGCGATTGACGACGGCGTCCTTCGCGAGCAGCACGTGGCGGTTGTCGTCGGTGATGCGGGTCTGGGTCTGGCGGTCGCCGAGCAGGCCGAGGATCTGGCCGACCGCGCTCGTGCGGATGATGCGGAGCTCGTCCGCACGGTCCTTGTCGAGCTTGCGGCGCTGCTCTTCCTCGATGCGCGTGGCGCGCTCGTCCTTGCTGACGCCTTTGCGCGAGAACACGCGCGCATCGATGACGGTTCCTTCGGTGCCCGGCGGCATGCGCAAGGAGGTGTCGCGCACTTCGCCGGCCTTCTCGCCGAAGATTGCCCGCAGGAGCTTTTCTTCCGGAGAAAGCTGCGTCTCGCCTTTCGGCGTGATCTTGCCGACCAGGATGTCGCCCGGCCCGACTTCGGCGCCGATGCGGATGATGCCGGCCTCGTCGAGGTCGCGCAGCGCTTCCTCGCCGACGTTCGGGATGTCGCGGGTGATCTCTTCGGGTCCGAGCTTGGTGTCGCGTGCGACGCACTCGAACTCCTCGATGTGGACCGAGGTGAAGTAGTCTTCCTTCGCGAGCTTTTCGGAGACCAGGATCGAGTCTTCGAAGTTGTAACCGTTCCACGGCATGAACGCGACGACCACGTTGCGCCCGAGCGCGAGCTCTCCGCATTCGGTCGACGGTCCGTCGGCGATCACGTCGCCGATGGTGACACGGTCGCCCTCGAGCACGATCGGCTTCTGGTTGATGCAGGTGTTCTGGTTCGAGCGCTGGTACTTGGTCAGGTTGTAGATGTCGACGCCCGGGTCCTGCGCGCCTTCGGCCTTGTCGGCCTTGACGACGATGCGCTCGGAGTCGACGCTCTCCACGTAACCCGGACGGCGGGCAACGCACGTCACGCCCGAATCGCGCGCGACAATCGCTTCCATGCCGGTGCCGACCAGCGGCGCGTCCGTGCGAAGGAGCGGCACGGCCTGGCGCTGCATGTTCGATCCCATCAGTGCGCGGTTGGCGTCGTCGTGCTCGAGGAACGGGATGAGCGCGGCCGCCACGCTGACGAGCTGCGTCGGCGAGACGTCCATCATCGTCACGTGCTCGGGCCCGACCATCGTCGAATCCATCGTCTGCTCGCCCTGCGGCGAGATGCCCTTGCGGCGTGCGGCCACGAGGTCGCTCGTAAAGCGCGCCTGGTCGCTGATCGGCGCGTTGGCCTGCGCGATGACCTGCTCTTCCTCGGCAAGCGCCGTCAGGTAGTCGACGTTGTCGCTGACCTGGCCATCCTTCACGCGGCGATACGGCGTCTCGACGAAGCCGTAGTCGTTGATGCGCGCGAACGTCGACAGCGAGCTGATCAGGCCGATGTTCGGGCCTTCCGGCGTCTCGATCGGACAGACGCGGCCGTAGTGCGTCGGATGCACGTCGCGCACGTCGAAGCCGGCACGCTCGCGCGTGAGACCGCCAGGTCCGAGAGCCGAGAGACGACGCTTGTGCGTGACCTCGGACAGCGGATTGGTCTGGTCCATGAACTGGCTGAGCTGGCTCGAGCCGAAGAACTCCTTGATGACCGCGCTGACCGGCTTGTAGTTGATCAGCTCCTGCGGCATCAGCGTCTCGAGATCCTGCAGGCTCATGCGCTCGCGGATCGCGCGCTCCATGCGCAAGAGGCCGATGCGGTACTGGTTCTCGACCAGCTCTCCGACGGTCCTTACGCGGCGGTTGCCGAGATGGTCGATGTCGTCGATCGAGCCGTTGCCGTTCTTCAGCAGGATCAAATAGTTCACGACGAGGAGGATGTCCTCGCGGCGAAGCGTGCCCTGCTCGAGCGGCACGTCGATGGCCAGCTTGTGGTTGAGCTTGAGGCGTCCGACCGCCGACAGGTCGTACTTGTCGGCATTGAAGAACAGGTCGTTGAAGAACGCCGTCGCGGTGTCGAGCGTGGGCGGATCGCCCGGACGCAGGCGCCGGTAGATGTCGATGATCGCATCTTCCGTACGCTCGATCTTGTCGAGCAGGAGCGTGTTGCGCAGCGACGGTCCGCGGTTGAGCTCGTCGATGTAGACGAGGCGGAAGTCATCGATGCCGCGCTCGCGCATCAGGTCGAAGGTCTCGGCCTTGATCGTGCCGTTGACCTCGACGAGGACTTCGCCGGTGTTCGGATCGACGATGTCGTGCGCCGGAATGCCGCCGATGATCTCGTCGAACGAGATCGGGATCTCCTCGAGACCGGCCTCTTCCATGTCGCGCAGCGCCTTGCGCGTGAACTTGCGTCCCTCGCGCACCAGCACTTCATCGCTCGCCGGGTGGCGGATGTCGCGCGCGGCCTTCTGGCCATCGAGAGTCTCGCGCTGGAACTTCTTCCACGCCTTGCGGCCTTCGATCCGGATGTGGTCGACCGGATAGAAGAAGTTGAGGAGCTCCTCGGTGTTCATCCCGAGCGCGCGCAGCAGCACCGTTGCCGGGAACTTGCGGCGGCGATCGATGCGCACGTACAGGATGTCCTTGGCGTCGAACTCGAAGTCGAGCCACGAGCCGCGGTACGGAATGACGCGGGCATTGAACAACAGGCGGCCGCCGGCGCTGGTCCGACCCTTGTCATGATCGAAGAACACGCCCGGCGAGCGGTGGAGCTGCGAGACGATCACGCGCTCCGTGCCGTTCACCATGAACGTGCCGTTCTCGGTCATGAGCGGGATCTCGCCGAAGTAGACCTCCTGCTCCTTGATGTCCTTGAGGGTCTTCGCGCTCGTCTCGGGATCGACGTCCCACGTGACGAGCTGGACGGTGACCTTCAGCGGAGCCGAGTACGTCATGCCGCGCTGGTGGCACTCGGCAACGTCGTACTTGGGGGCTCCGATAATGTAACTGACAAAATCGAGCTGGGCCGTGCCGGTGAAGTCCTTGATCGGAAACACCGACTTGAACACGCCCTGGAGGCCGACATTGGTACGCCCTTCCGGGGTATCGTCGGCCTGCAGGAACGCGAGATACGATCGCCGCTGGATGTCGATCAGATTGGGGACATCCAGAACCTTGCGAAGCTTCCCGAAATTCCGACGCAGCCTGAAATTTTGTGTTACTCGCGCCATTGCGACCTCATTTCCGCGTGCTCGGGCTTTGCGCCCTTACCCGGGTCTTCGGCTCGATGCCGCAGACTCGGGTCGGACTCACGACCTCGTTCTCAAGTACAGGGGCTCGCGCCCTCGCGCTCGAGAATCGGGCCAACGCCCTCGACCACAGAGCTCGGGATTTCTCCCTCGCTCAGCCAACTGGGAACCACTGACCTTGCCAAAAACAGCAACCGCGCGGTAGATGCCGCCGTTACTTGATCTCGACGGTGGCGCCTTCGGCTTCGAGCTTGGCCTTCATCGCTTCCGAATCGGCCTTGTTCACGCCTTCCTTGACGGCCTTGGGCGCACCCTCGACCAGGTCCTTCGCTTCCTTCAGGCCGAGGCCCGTCAGCTCGCGCACGACCTTGATGACCTGAATCTTCTTCTCGCCGGCCGCCTTCAGGATGACGTCGAACTCGTCTTTCGCTTCAGCTGCTGCTGGCGCGGCTGCGCCGCCGCCCGCTGCTGCCACCGCAACCGGTGCTGCTGCGCTGACGCCCCACTTGTCTTCGAGCTCCTTGACCAGCTCGGCGATCTCGAGGACCGTCGCGGCCGAAAGCTTCTCGATGATAGTCGTTCTTTCTTCCACACTGAGACCCATTTCTTTTCTCCTCGCCGGTCGTCCTATCCGCACGCCGGCGCGTATTGTTCCCGTTCTTCCCGGTCCGCCCCCCTTTCGAAGGACTTCTGTTTCGGAACTTCGCGGCTACCGGGTCATCTGCCGCATTCCGTGATCGGCATTTCGTGCCGATCTCTTCATGTCGCCGCGAACGCCGCGGCGGTTTCCTTATGCTCCAGCGCTCTCCGCAGGAGCCGAGCTTTCGAGGTCGCGGCGGCGCGCATCGAGCACCTGCGCGAGCTGCTGGGCCGGAGCCGACAGCACCCGCACGAGCATCGTCGCCGGCGTCATCATGAGCGCGAGCAGCTTGGCCCGGAGCTCGTCCTTGCTCGGCATCGTCGCGAGCTTGGCGAGCTGCTTCCTGTCGAGCAGGACTCCGTCCATGACGGCGCCCTTGACCTCGAACTTTTCATTCTTCGCGGCGTAGCCGTCGATGACCTTCGCAAACGTGACGGGGTCGCCGTAGCCGAACGCGAGAACGTTCGGGCCGGAAAGCAGCGGCTCGATCACCTTGTTCGGGGTGTCCATGACCGCGCGCCACGTCAGCGTGTTCTTCGCGACCAGCAGCTCGCCTTCGACCGAGCGCAGCTGGATGCGAAGCTCGGTCATCTGCGCAACGGTGAGGCCGCGGTACTGCGACAGTGCAATGAGCGGTGCCTGGCCGAATTTTTCGGCGAGCCCGCCAATGACGACGTTTTTCTCTGTCTGATTCATCGTGGTCGTCCTCTACCCGTCAGCTCGCGACCTTGAGGTCGCCGGTGTCGATCGGGACTCCGGGACCCATCGTCGAGGAGACATAGGCCGTGCGGATGTACTGGCCTTTGGCCGTCGACGGCTTGGCGCGCACCACGCTCGCGATAACGGTGCGGGCGTTGTCGAGAAGCTTCTCTGCTCCGAACGAAACCTTGCCGACGCCGACCTGGATGATCCCGGCTTTCTCGACGCGGAACTCGACCTGTCCGGCCTTGAGCTCGCGCACGATGCGCGCGACGTCCATCGTCACGGTGCCGATCTTCGGGTTCGGCATGAGGCCGCGTGGTCCGAGGATCTTTCCGATGCGTCCGACCGAGCCCATCATGTCGGGCGTTGCGACGGCGCGATCGAAATCGGTCCAGTTCTCGTCCTTGACCTTGGCGACGAGCTCGTCGCCGCCGACGAAGTCCGCGCCCGCTTCTTCGGCTTCCTTCGCCTTCTCGCCTTTCGCGAAGACCGCGACGCGCACGGTCTTGCCGGTTCCGTGAGGAAGCGAGACGGTGCCGCGCACGTTCTGGTCGGCGTGGCGCGGATCGACGCCGAGGCGAAGCGCGAGCTCGACGGTCTCGTCGAACTTGGCGCCGGAGCCGCGGGCGACGATCGCCATCGCTTCGTCGAGCGTGAGGAACTTCGAACGGTCTACCGCCGAGGCGGCCTTGTCGTAACGTTTACCCTTTCCCATGCATCTTGCTCCGTCGGGCTCGCGCCCTCCTCAGCCCTCGACCGTGATGCCCATGCTGCGGGCCGTTCCTTCGACGATGCGGATGGCGGCCGCGACGTCGTTCGCATTGAGATCGGGAAGCTTCTGCTCCGCGATCTGCCGCACCTGCGCGGCGGAAACCTTTCCGACCTTGTTCTTGTTCGGAACCGGCGAGCCCTTCTCGATGCCGGCTGCCTTGAGCAGCAGCACCGAAGCGGGCGGCGTCTTCGTCACGAACGTGAACGAACGATCCGAATAGACCGTGATCACCACCGGAATGAGCACGTCGCCCATGCTCTGCGTGGCGGCGTTGAACGCCTTGCAGAACTCCATGATGTTCACGCCGCGCTGACCCAGCGCGGGACCGACCGGCGGGCTCGGGTTGGCCTTGCCGGATGGAATCTGAAGCTTGACCTGATCGACGACTTTTTTCGCCATGACTTACATCTTCTCGACTTGTACGAGTTCCATCTCGACGGACGTCGAACGTCCGAAGATGGTGATCGCAACCTTGAGCGTGCCTTTGTCGGCGCGGACCTCTTCGACGACGCCGCTGAAATCCGCGAACGGACCGTCGATGACTTTGACCTGCTCTCCGACTTCGAATGCGACCTTGGCTTTCGGCCGCGTGGACCCTTCCTGGAGCTGAACCGCGATCTTCTTGACTTCCTCCTCCGGAACCGGAGGCGGGTTGGTCGAACCGCCGACGAAACCCGTGACTTTCGGCGTGCTCGTGACCGTGTGCCAGGTGTCGTTGGTCAGCTCCATCTGCACGAGCACGTAACCCGGGTACAGGTTGCGCGTCGCAGTGCGCTTCTTTCCCTTGACGAGCTCGACGACCTGCTCGGACGGAACCAGCGTCTCGCCGAAGAGGTTTTCCTGCCCGAACGCACGAATGCGCTCCTCGAGCTGCCTCCGCACGCTCTGTTCATATCCGGAGTACGTGTGCACGACGTACCACTGCTTGTCGGCCATCTCGCTTCCTTGTCCTCAGAACGCCTGACGCATCATCAGCGATTGAACGCTACGCGCATCACGAGCGACAGCATGTAGTCGATCGCACCCAGATAAGCCGACACCACCAGCACGACGATGAGCACGACCCAGGTGAACGCCTGCGTTTCCTTGCGCGACGGCCAGTACACGCGCTTCAGCTCGTTGACGGCCTCGTCGGCGAACGTCCGCCCCTGCGTGACCCACTGCGTGGGACCCGGCCTGGGCGAGGTTGGCTCGTTCTGTGTCTGCCCTGTCGCTGCCATATCTGCTCCGCGCTTCTTCATTCTGAGCATCCCGTCCGCTGGCCGAACTGGCGGGTCAGGCAGGACTCGAACCTGCAACATTCGGATTTGGAGTCCGACGCTCTACCAATTGGAGCTACTGACCCGCACTCGCTGAGCGGTCGGCGAAGGTTCAAACCTTGCCTTCCTTGTGTTGCGTGTGAACGCGGCACGCGGGGCAGAACTTCTTCCTGGAAAGCTTGTCGGTCGAGAGCTTCTTGTTGCGGCTCGCCCGGTAGTTCTTTCGCTTGCAGGCCTCACAGGCGAGTACGATCTGATCTCGCATTGTCTTTCCTCTTCCGTGTTCGCGCTTTCGCGCTCACTCTTTCCGTCTCACGTTCGGGCTCGCGCCCTCATTGCTTGTTCGCGCTCTCTCGCGCTCACTTCGTCTATCTAATGAACGTTCGGGCTCTCGCCCTCACTCCGTAATCTTGCTGACGACGCCGGCGCCGACGGTGCGGCCGCCTTCGCGGATGGCGAAGCGCAGGCCTTCGTCCATGGCGATCGGCATGATCAGCGTAACCTGGAGCTGAACCGTGTCGCCCGGCATCACCATCTCGGTTCCTTCCGGCAGCGTGCAGACGCCCGTGACGTCGGTC